>JABZMB010000018.1 GCA_015256455.1 Solobacterium sp.
AGGATCAAGCTTTACTGATGGTTGATCCTAAGCAGTTAGATGACTTACTACATCCTCAGTTTGACGCTGAAGACTTAAAGAAAAAGAAGAATGATGTAATTGCTAAGGGCTTAGCAGCCTCACCAGGTGCTGCTTGTGGTGAAATCGTATTCACTGCTGAAGAAGCTAAGACAAAGGCAACAATGGGACGTAAGGTAATCTTAGTTCGTTTAGAGACATCACCAGAAGATATCGAAGGTATGCATGTATCTGAGGGTATCTTAACAGTACGTGGTGGTATGACATCTCACGCAGCTGTAGTTGCTCGTGGTATGGGTGCTTGCTGTGTATCTGGTTGTGGAGACATTAAGGTTAACGAAGCCAAGTTACAATTCACAGTAAAGGGTGAAGTATTCAAGGATGGAGATATCATCTCCTTAGATGGTTCTACAGGTTTAGTTTACCGTGGTGAAATCAAGACAGTTCCAGCAACAATTTCTGGTAACTTCAAGAAGTTTATGCAATGGGCTGATGAACGTAGAACAATGAAGATTCGTACAAACGCTGATACACCAGAAGATGCAGCAAGAGCAGTAAGCTTTGGTGCTGAGGGTGTTGGTCTTGTTCGTACTGAACATATGTTCTTCAATTCCCCAGAACGTATCAAGGCTATCCGTGAATTGGTAGTTGCACAAAACGTTGAACAACGTCAGATTGCATTAAAGCAATTAGAACCAATGCAGCAAGGTGACTTCGAAGGTATCTTCGAAGCAATGGGTGGAAGAAGTGTTACTATCCGTCTATTAGATCCACCTCTACACGAATTCTTACCAAAGGCTGAAGCAGAATCATTAGAAGTTGCTAAGGCATTAGGTATCTCTGTAGAAGACTTGATGGCTGCAGCAGCTAACTTACACGAGTTTAACCCAATGATGGGTCACCGTGGATGCCGTCTAGACGTTACATATCCAGAAATTGGTGTCATGCAGACACGCGCAATTATCAAGGCTGCTATCAACATCAACAAAAAGCACCGTGGTTGGAAGTTAGTTCCAGAAATCATGGTTCCATTAGTTGGTGAGAAGAAGGAACTTGATTATGTTGCACAGATTATTCGTACAACTGCTGACGAAGTAATCAAGGAAGCTGGAGTGAAGCAGGATTATAAGATCGGAACAATGATTGAGATTCCACGCGCTGCGTTAAATGCTGATGAATTAGCACAAACAGCTGAATTCTTCAGTTTCGGTACAAACGACTTAACACAGATGACATTCGGATTCTCACGTGATGATGCTGGTAAGTTCTTGGATGATTACTACAGTAAGCATATCTACGATAACGATCCATTCGCACATGTAGATGTAAATGGTGTTGGTAAGCTCATCTCTATGGCTTGTGAAAAGGGTCGTTCAACACGTAAGGATATTCACTTGGGTGTCTGTGGTGAACATGGTGGTGACCCAGTAAGTATCGAGTTCTTCCAACGTGTTGGATTAACATATGTTTCTTGCTCACCATACCGCGTTCCTATCGCTCGTTTAGCAGCTGCGCAAGCGGCAATTCGTGCAGGTGCTAAATCAGCAGCTGTATCTAAGAAGCCTGCTAAGAAAGCTGTAGCGAAGAAGGCTACAAAGAAAGTTGCTGCTAAAAAACCAGTAGCAAAGAAACCAGTTGCTAAGAAGACAACTGCGAAGGTTGCTTCTAAGAAAGTAGCTAAGCCAGTTGCAAAGAAAGCACCTGCAAAGAAGGTTGCTAAGACAGTGGCTAAGAAGGCTGTAAAGAAGGTTACTACTAAGAAGGTAGTTAAACCAGCAGCTAAGAAGGTTACAAAGCCTGTTGCCAAGAAACCTATAGCAAAAAAGCCAGTAGCTAAAAAAGCTCCTGCAAAAAAGACAACTAAAAAGTCTAAGTAATTGATGATTAGGACTGCTATCATATTGGCAGTCCTTTTTAATACGTTATAATTGAGATATAACTAATTTAATTAAATCTCTACGATAATGAGGTATACGTATGGAAAAATATATTATGTCGATTGATCAAGGAACAACAAGTTCCCGTGTAATCATCTTTAATCATGATGCTAAGATTGTTTCTTCTGCACAAAAAGAATTTCAACAATACTTTCCTAAACCGGGTTGGGTAGAACATGACGCTAATGAGATTTGGTTATCTGTATTGTCTTGTATGATGCAAAGTATGCTGGATGCCAACATCAAACCAGAACAGATTGAGGGAATCGGTATTACCAACCAACGTGAGACAACGGTTGTATGGGATAAGAAAACAGGTATTCCTGTATATAAGGCTATCGTTTGGCAATCTCGTCAAACAGCTGAAATTTGTAATCAGTTAAAACAAAATAATCATGCTAGCATGATTCGTGAAAAGACAGGGCTTCAACTTGATCCATATTTCTCTGCAACAAAGATTCGTTGGATTTTAGATCATATCGAGAATGGTCAACAGCGTGCAGAGAGTGGCGAGTTACTTGCTGGTACAATTGATACTTGGTTAATCTGGTGTCTTTCTGGTATGAAAGCGCATGTGACTGACTTTAGTAATGCATCAAGAACAATGCTATTTAACATCTATGATAAGAAATGGGATGAAGAATTATGTATTCTTCTGAATATTCCAATGTGTATGTTACCGGAGGTAAAAGATAGTAGTTGTATCTTTGCGCATACTGCTACTGAATACTTCTTTGGTAAACGCGTACCGATTGCTGGTGCTGCTGGTGATCAACAAGCTGCACTATTTGGACAACAGTGCTTCGAGCGTGGTAGCGTAAAAAATACTTATGGTACTGGTTGCTTTATGCTAATGAATACTGGTAATAAACCACATCCAAGCAAGCATGGTCTAGTTACTACAATTGCTTGGGGTTATCAGGGTGAAATTACTTATGCCCTTGAAGGTTCAGTATTTGTGGCTGGTAGTGCTGTACAATGGTTGCGTGATCAGCTGAAGTTTTTTAAGACGGCAAAAGAGTCGGAGAAACTTGCTTTGTCTGCAAAGGAAGAACATGAACTCATTGTTGTACCTGCCTTTGTTGGTTTAGGTGCTCCATATTGGGATAATGATTGTAAGGGTGCGATGTTTGGCATAACACGTGGTACTAGTAAAGAAGATATGACAAAGGCAACATTAGATTCTATCGCTTATCAAAATCGAGATATCCTTGATGCGATGAAAGAAGATTCTGGTATTGCAATACAATCACTACGTGTAGATGGTGGGGCTTCTGCTAATGATTATCTGATGCAGTTTCAAAGTGATATTATGCAATGTGCAATTGAACGTCCTGAAAATGTTGAATCAACTGCACTTGGTGCTGCATATCTAGCAGGCCTTGCAGTAGGGTATTGGACAAATATAGAGGAGCTAAAGAAAGAGAGAAACAGTCATATATTTATACCAACGATGAAAGTATCTGATGTAAATGAGTTATATGAGCGTTGGCAAAAGGCAGTTAGCTGTGCACGGATGTTTACAAAAAATGAGGAATAATCCTTTGTATAGAGAAATATGCTTGAAAATCCCTTTAAAATGGGGTATATTGTAAGCGAAATAAGGAGAGCGGAAGCTCTCCTTGTGTTATGTCTGGAGGCATATGGAAAACATTGATAAATTGAGCGAATTATTTCAGCCAGTATTTGACGAATGCCACGTTCGACTTTACGAGATTGTTTGGCTTGGTAATGAGAAGACATTACAGGTCGCAATTGACAATGATGCACATGCGATTGACTTAGATATTTGTGCAGAAGTAAGTGAAAAGCTTGGTGTAGTCTTGGACAAGTATGATCCAATCAAAGAAGAGTATAGCTTGGAAGTCTGTAGCCCTGGTGCAGAGCGAGAGATTAAGGATTATGCTGAGTTTGAACAGTTAGTGGATGAATATATCTACATAGAACTTAAGGAACCATTTAAGAATATGGTTGAGTTATATGGATATGTTCGTACTGTTAGTGCTGATACGATTACGTTAGAGTATCGTGATAAGGCAGTAAAACGAACTGCTACGATTGAAAAAAACAATATTCGTTTTGCTAGATTAGCAATTAAATTATAAGGAGAAATCATGGAGATTAAATACACACAACTTCTCAATGCGATTCGCGGTGTGGAAGATGACAAGAATGTGCCTGAAAATATCGTATTAGAGGCATTAACAGAAGCTGTTGCGAAAGCATTCAAGAAGGATTCTGAATTACAGGATATTGAAGTAAAGGCAGAAATCAATAAGAAGAGTAAGACAATTGACATCTACCAGTACTATAACGTTGTTGAAGAAGTAGAAGATGATGAATTAGAAATCTCATTAGAAGATGCTAAGAAATTAGATTCTAACGCTGAGTTAGGTGGACAAGTTCGTGAAAAGAAGGAAATTACTTCGATGTCACGTGCTGCTGCTTCTTTAGCTAAGAATGTATTCCGCCAAAAGATTCGTGAAGCTGAAAAGGTTGCAGTATATAACGAATACATTGATCAGAAGGATGAGATGGTTATCGGTACTGTTGAATCTGTCAAAGATAAGTTTACTTTAATTAGTCTGGGTAAGACTGTTGCTTTACTTTCCAAGTCAGCAGAAATCCCTCATGAAAAACTAACAGAAGGACAAAGCATCCGCGTTGTAATCACTGATGTACAAAAAGAAACAAAGGGTTCACAGGTATTGGTATCACGTGCTGATGCGACACTTGTTAAGCGTTTATTTGAAAAGGAAGTTCCTGAAATCTATCAAGGTATTGTTGAAATCAAATCCATCGCTCGTGAAGCTGGTGAAAGAACAAAGATGGCTGTTCTCTCACACAATCCTGATGTAGATCCAATTGGATCATGTATTGGTCCTCGTGGTTCTCGTGTTCAAAAGATTATCGATGAATTACATGGTGAAAAGATTGATATTTTCCAATGGAGTGATGATATAACAGAACTAGTTAAGAATGCTTTAGCACCTGCAGAAATTATCTCTGTTCTTCCAGGACAAGATGATAATAGTTTACTTGTTATTGTTAGCGAAGATCAATTATCACTCGCTATCGGTAAGCGTGGTAAGAATGCACGTTTAGCTGTTAAGTTAACAGGTCATAAGATTGACATTAAGACTCGTCAAGAACTTGAAGAGATGGGTAAGGATTATGATGAATTACTCGCTCAGGCTGAAGTAATGAAGCAAAAGTTAGCTGAACAAGCAAAGGCTAAGAATGTTGAACGTCAAAAGGCTGCTGCTAAGGAAGAAGAAGAAAAGAGACTTGCGGCTATCGCTAAGTTCAGAGCTGAAAATCCAGATGCGATTGTTGATGAAGATGAAGACTATATTCCAGAAGAAATGATGGAAAGAGTAAACGATACAATCATCGATGAGATTTCTAATCAACCAGATGAAGAAGAACATCAAGAAGCACCTGTTGAAGAACCTGTGGTTGAAGTGGTCGAAGAGACAGTTGAAGAGGAGAAGCCAGTTGTAGTTGAAAAGACTGCAGAAGAAAAAGAAGCTTCTCGTAAGCATGCGGACTTAGAGGAATTAGCTAAGAAGGCTACTTATGTATCACACTTTGAAAAACTAGTTGATTCATCTAAGCCTAAGAACACTGATTCTAAGTACAAGAAGAAAAAGAAGAAGGATGAAGAAGAGTACAAGGTTAGAAACAAGGATCTCGAAGAACAGATCAAGAAGAACTTGCTTGTCGCTGATAACCGTCCTATCTATAGTGAAGAAGAATTGGCTGAAATTGAAGCTCAACAGGAATCTGAAGCAGAGAAGGAGTATGACATCGACTACGATGAGTATGAAGAATACTACGATGACGATGAAAACATGTAAGCATGCCTAAGAAAATTCCAATGCGTAAATGTGTAGCAACTGGAGAACAGCTCCCTAAAAAGGAGTTGCTCCGTGTTGTTAGAACACCAGAGGGTACATTAGCTGTTGATACAACAGGTAGAACAAATGGCCATGGTGCATATTTAAAGAAAGACTTAGCAGTTATTGAAATTGCTAAGAAGAATAATGCTTTAGCAAAAGCATTATCCCAAAAGATTCCAGATGAATTCTGGGATGAAATTGCGAAAGCAATGAAGTAGTGGTATCCATTTTGAAAGGAAGGGATGTTACCGATACAGTATTTCGAGATGCAAATCTCAAAAAAAGAAAGAGAGGTACATAAATGCCAGTTCCAACAAAACGCAAACCTGCAAATAAGAAGAATGTTTCCAACAATCGTAACAATACGAAGAAAAAACCATTTAACAAGAATGAGAATCATCAATCTAAACAACCAGTAGAGATTACAGAGATTACATTCACTGATGGTATTACAGTTGGTGAATTAGCAGATAAATTAAATCGTCAATCAAGTGAACTCATTAAAGCATTGTTTATGGAAGGTAAGATGGTTACCATCAACAGTGCACTTGAAGATGAAATGGTTGAACTTGTATGCATGAATTACAACATTGAAGCCGTTAAGGTGAAAGAAAGAGAAGCAGATAGCTTGGAAGATGAAGAACAAGATTCTGCGGAAGACTTACAGGAGCGTCCGCCTGTTGTTACGATCATGGGTCATGTAGACCATGGTAAGACAACATTATTGGATACAATCCGTCGCTCTAAGGTAGCTGCTGGTGAAGCTGGTGGTATTACACAAGCAATCGGTGCGTACCAGGTTACAGTTAATGGACGTAAAGTTACTTTCTTAGATACTCCAGGACACGAAGCATTTACTGCTATGCGTGCACGTGGTGCTAGTGTGACTGACTTAGCTGTTATTGTTGTTGCGGCTGATGATGGTGTTATGCCTCAGACACGCGAGGCAATTGACCACGCAAAGGCTGCTGGTGTTCCAATTATCGTTGCTGTAAACAAGATGGATAAACCTGACGCAAATCCTGACCATGTGAAGTCTGAAATGGCTGAGCTTGGAATCATGCCTGAAGAATGGGGTGGCGATACAATCTTCGTCAATACCAGTGCGAAGAAGGGTGATGGTATTGATGAATTATTAGAAACTATCTTAATTGTTTCTGATGTAAAGGAATTAAAGGCTAACCCTAACCGTACAGCAACTGGAACAGTTGTTGAAGCGAAACTCGATAAGGGCAGAGGTCCAGTTGCGACATTACTTGTGCAGAATGGTACATTACATCATGGAGATCCTGTTGTCGTCGGTACATGTTTTGGTAAAGTACGTCGTATGACAGATGAAAATGGTAATGAACTTAAGACTGCTGGTCCATCACGTCCAGTAGAGATTATTGGTTTAAATGATGTACCAGAAGCTGGTGATATCTTCCGTTCTTATGAGAATGAAAAGGAGGCACGTGCTGTTGCGGATAGACGTAAGCGTCGTAAGATTGATGCCGACCGTCGTAAGACAAGCGCAATGAGCTTAGAAGACTTATCATCACAGATTGAATCTGGTGATTTAAAGGAAATTCCAGTTATCATCAAGGCGGATGTACAAGGTTCTGCTGAAGCTGTGAAGTCCTCCATGGAGAAGTTAGATGTATCTGGTGTTCGTGTAAATGTTATTCACGCTACAGCTGGTGCAATTACTGAATCTGATATCATGCTTGCTAGTGCATCTAATGCAATGATTATCGGTTTCTCTGTTCGTCCGGATGCGAATATTCGTAAGAAGGCTGAAGAAGCTGGCGTATCAATTCGTTTGCATGACATCATTTATAAGGCAACAGAAGAAATGGAACTTGCGATGAAGGGTATGCTTGAGCCTGTATACAAGGAAGTTGTTATTGGACAGGCTGAGATTCGTGAAACATATAAGGCTTCTAAGATTGGTACAATCGCTGGTTGTATGGTTACAGATGGTAAGCTTGTTTCCCGTTGCAATATCCGCCTCATTCGTGATGGTATCGTTATCTATACTGGTAAACTTGCATCCCTTAAGAGATTTAAAGATGATGCCAAGGAAGTACTATCTGGATTTGATTGTGGTTTAACGATTGAGAATTATAACGATGTTAAGATTGGTGATACAATCGAAGCATACGAAGATCGTGAAGTACCATTAGAAGGATAAAGTATGGTAAGTGTAAAACAAAAAAGACTGGAAGGAATTATTCGTAAGAATATTTCTGAAATTATTCAGTTTGGTGTAAAAGATCCTGATGTTGGATTTGTCACAATTACAGATGTTCAGGTTTCAAATGACCATAGTTATGCGAAAGTCTTTGTAACATTCTTAGGACAAAATCCACGTATGCAAGCAGGTTTACGTGCGTTAAATCGTGCAGCAGGATTTATCCGTTCAGAACTTTCTAAGCGTATGACAATTCGTCGTGTGCCTGAGTTAAGTTTTGTTATCGATGAAACAGAGATGAATGGTCGTCACATTGATGAAATCATTGCTCGTATTCATCGAGAAGAAAAGAAAGAGTCTGAATAGTTTATGAAGCAGAAGAGAGATCTTCTGCTTTTTTCTTTTAGGGGAAGATGACTTTTTGTCTCTATATAGAAAGTGAAAGGAGGTACTATGAGAAAGATAACCGTAGAACCAATGCAATTAGAAGCGTGTGCAATGCGTATGGAGGAAAGAAATTCGTCCTATCTTAAGAATGTTGCGACACTATTTTCTGCTGTAGATGCGATGAATGCAGGTTGGCAAGGAAAAGATAACCTTGCATTTACAACGAAACTTTCCGCATTACAATCTGACTTTAAACAACTATCGATTTTATGTACGGAGTATATTGAGTTTTTGCGTAATAGTGCGCGTAGCTATCGTAATACGCAAGATGAATTAACAAGCCAAGCAGGTCTGCTAGGAATGTAAAGGAGGTAAAGATGAGTAATATTCAAATTTCATTAGCTGAGGTTAGTGATACCGCAGCCAAACTACGTTCAACAAATCAATTGATGTATGATGATTTATCTGCAATGCAGAAAGAAATTACATCGTTAAATGGTACTTGGGTTTCAGATGGTAGTGAGGAAATTCGCAATCGTTTCCAATTGTTCGCAAATCGTTTTGAGAAGTATCGTGTACTGATTGATTCATATGCAAAGTTTTTAGATACAACAGTATCCAGCTATGATTCATTAGAATCTACTATCACAGGAAATGCGTCCGGTATTCAGTATTAAAAAGATTCTCACTCTACTTGTATTATGTTTGTTACTTCCATTTGTTGGATGTAAAAATAAAGTAAAAGATACGTTAATAAATGGAGAGTGGTTAACAGAACTGACCAGACAAGCAGGGATTACTAGCTACCAACAAGATGAACCATATTACTTAAATATTAGTTCAAATTCTCCTTATTTCAGTGTTGTTCAGTCATCTGTTGAGTGGGAACTATTAACACCATCAAAAGCATTTGACCCATCCGCTACTTTAACAAGAGAAATGGTTGCATACACATTGATGAACCTTATCTCTAGAACACATGAAGGTTCATCGGATGTGATTAAAGACTTACAAGATTGTAGTTATCCAGACCAGGTCAAGGCTGCTGTTGCAAGTGGCTTAATGAGCCTTGATGAGCGTCAGCGTTTTCGTCCAAAAGAAGTAATTTCAAAAGAAGAAGCTTTTGGATATTTATCACAGGTTATTGAGATTGTTAATAATCGTAAATTCTCTGATACAAAAACAACGGTACAATTAAAAGATGATGTTCAATTTTCGGATGAAGAACCTAATCAGTTTGATGCGGAAACATTAACTGCATACTTTCAATCAGACTCTTCTATACAAACTGGAATGTATATTACATATGATGATGCGTATTATCGTATATTAAAATGTGAGTATACAAATCAAGGGATTAAAACAACATTAGAACTGGTAAATATGGAAGATGTCATTGATCAGTTTGAGATACAGGGCGGTACAGATTTAGAGTTTAACCATGCAAGAATTTTTGATGGTAATGGAAATATCATACAGGAAGGGACAGAGCAGAGTCATTCTCTGTCCCTAATGTCCACAAGTTTAATCAATCATACTTTTGATATGAAAGGGTTTCGTGTATCTCTAAAGGGTACGACTAGTTCTCTGCATGCAGAGGTATCTAAACAATTACAAGTTGGTGGACTGTTCTATGCAAATGCAGCGTTAGATAATTTACACATACAATACAAGTGGGATAAGGATGAAGATAGGATTCAATATGGCTATTTAAAAGCAGACTTTACAACTTCAGAGAATATTGGCTTACGAAAAGGTATGTATAAAGAGTTGTATGGCGACTTTTCAAAACTTAATCCGAAAGATTTTATTAGTACAGTTCAAAATATTTTTCAAACAAAGCAAGAAGTTTTGACGGATACACTTACGCTTTGCACTGTTAAAATTCCCTTACCAAATGCGCCTATGGTATCTGTAGTGATGAAGTTAAATTTAAATATATACGCAACTGGCAAAGCAGAATTAGCATTTGTACAGAATCATGTTGTGGGATGTGAAATTCGCAATGGTAATATGCGTATTATCACTGATCATAGCAAGAAAGCTACCGCATCAATTCGCGCTGAAACAGGTATCACACTTGGTACGAATCTTGCATTACATGCGTTCAATCAAAATATTATGGATGCGGAGGTTGATGCAGGGGCAAAAGGGTATTTCCGTACAAAAACGTATCTATATAACGACGAAGGAAAAGCTGAAGCATACGATATAGATATACAGCCAGACCTTGTAGAAGAGTTATCAGAAGGAAATCCTGACATTAAAGTATGTACAGAATTAAATGCGTATTGGTTATGTAATCTAAAACTAAACAGTTCTAATAGTCTTGCTGGAAGATTTGGCTTTGGTAGAAACATTCCGATTTTAAGTGAATCCAATGCACCATTATTTCCAAAAGGAAAGGTAACGTATGAAAACTGGATGAGTGTTGATCATTGTAGTTGTGAGGATAGAGAAAAAGCACCAACAGTTGATCCAATACAAGTTAAAAAGAGAATTACTTTGAAAGATTATTCATTAATTACTGGTGTTGGTATCAGTACAGGCATACAAGTATCTGGACTTCCAGAAGGATATACAATAGAAGATTTAATATATACAAGTAAGAATGAGGAGATTGCTGTAGTAAATACATTTGGAGAAGTAACAGGAAAGAAGACAGGTGGTACTGATATATTGATTCAGACAAAGGATAAAAAGCACCTTGTGCACTGCCATATATTGGTTGTTGAGTTAAATCGAAAATGATTTTATATTCTGAGTATAAAGATGAACTATGTTTGATATTGGTTGATGAGAATCGAGTAGAACATACAATATTCGGTTCTCATTTTACGTTGTATCAAAAAGATAATAGCGTTGTCATTCAAGTTGTAGAAGATGGAATTTCCTATTTATTAAAGAGTGAAGAATCTAGTGTAGTACAAGAAATTCAGTTTAGTGCGATACCTTTCTATCAAGGATGGAATCAATTCAAGTCGTATTTGTATCAAGATACGATAGTCATTGGTACAGTCATGAATGATATAACCATTTCAACAGAACGATTAAATAGAAATGCAATTACAATCAATTATGATACAAAGGAAATTATTGTTAGTGAGTCCATACATGCATACTTAAATCAAAGACGTATCTATCAATCTTCGTTTCAATCAGGTGATTTACTAGAAACTTATTATTTACGAATTAAATTTGAAGATGATTTTATCCTTGTAAATCAACCTTCGAATAGTAGTTGTCATTTAAGTTTGTTTAATCCTAAGAAAACATTTCTTTCTCCAATTAAATATGAAGAAATAGATACGATATATCAACCTGATTTAATAGATGAATATACATTAATAGTAGAAGAGCCTGAACATATCAGTCATTATGAGAAACGTTCCGTAATCTTTTCTGTAGGTCCTGCAATTACAATGAGTTTAGCATCTATGAGTGGTGCATCTATCTCTATGTATCGTGGTTACATGAATGGAAGAGATATTATGGATATGTTACCAATGATATTATTACCTAGTATGATGTTGCTAAGTACAATTCTTTGGAATCCACTACAACAACTACACGAGAAAAAAGAAAACCAGAAAAAAGTTCAACTACGTAAAAAAGAGTATCAAGCATATCTTGAACAATTAAAAATGAAAGTTGATAGAACTTATCAATACTATTTAGATTCAACAAAAAAGCTTGTGGCAATTCATAATCAGCTGTCAAAGCAGTTATATCCTAAATGCATTTATCTTCCGATTGGTCAAACCAAAGGAGCGATTAACTATGTCTTTGAACAACCATTTCAATTTCAGAAACATGATTATGAATTTCAAGAGAGTTTAAAAGATATTGTTGCATGTGCGAATACATTAGATGCTCCATATATTTTAAAACTTAAAAGTGGTAGTCATGTTGTATTACATCATTTAGATAATTATCTCTTCGATATTCTTCGCTATTTATCAGCAGTTTATCGTCATCAAGATGTACTAATCGCATGTTTAATTCAAATAAAAGATGATGTTTCATATAGCTGGCTAAAAAAGATACCGCATATGTATCACAATGGATCACGTTGTATATCATCGTCAATACACGAATTAAACGTTAAAACACAAAACTTTAATGGTATAAAAGTATTATTTAACGTTTCTAATCAATATTTGAGTGAACTGAAAGATTGGATTACATTTGATATTGTTGAACATTACAATGCAACACACATTTTGATGAAAGAAGGAGATATAATCATTGTTCGAAATCATGAGAAAAAGACATTCCATAAATGTTATAAATCGAATGATTTGATAATGACAGATGTACGATATTCAATATCTGCTAAACAAAATTGTATATCAAATAATCACTCTTTCTTTTCCATCTATGATGTGGATAGGATTGAAGACTTAAATATACATGAAAGATGGAGTAGCAGTGATATATCAAAATCTATGCAAATATGTTTAGGGAAAGACATATATAATCAACCAATTTATTTTGATTTACATGAATGCAAGGATGGTCCTCATGGTCTGATTGCAGGGACAACAGGTAGTGGGAAAAGTGAATTAATTACTACATTACTTTTATCTTTAGCCATTTCATTTTCACCTAATGATTTACAGATTGTATTAATCGATTTTAAAGGCGGTGGAGCAGGCTCAGTATTGTGCTTAAAAGATCATCAATTACCACATATCTGTGGGAATCTTTCAAATCTTGATATTGACGATATGAAACGTTCCTTGCATGCATTAAAGAATATATGTTCCTATCGTGAAAAACTATTTAAAGAAGTATCGAACGATTTTGGAACACCTATTATTAACTTAAATGCATATCGAAAGGCAATTACAGCAAATACCAAATATCCCTCATTAGCTGAACTAGTAATTGTTGTAGATGAATTTGCTGAGCTGAAAAGAGAAAGGCCAGAGTTTTTAGAAGAGCTGATTGTTATTGCGCGTGTAGGTAGATCACTTGGTATACATTTAATTCTTGCTACACAAAAACCTGCAGGTGTTGTAAATGATCAAATATGGGCAAATACAAATTTCCGTATATGCATGCGTGTATCCGATAGACAAGATTCAATGGAGGTATTACATGATACGAGAGCCGCATTCTTACAAAAACCAGGGGAATTCTATCTATGCAATGCAGGCGGAATCCAATACGGTATGGCAGGTTATGCTCATACAAAGAAAGAACCAATACGACATATCGAAATCTTAGACCAACAAGGCAATATTGAAGTATCATCTTCTTTAAAACAAACTCAACCTGCACAGATAACACAAGTATTAAATACAATACGAACACTATATCCATCTAATGTAAAACAATTGTGGTTAAATCCATTATCGTTATATCCAGTTCCTTGTGATACAGAGTTTTCGATTGGGTATATTGATGATTATTATCTATTTACACAGCCAAAACTAGTATTAGATTTTAAAGTTCATCATAGCTACTTGTTTGTTGGTAAATCTTATCAAGAACGAGAAAATATCGTAAAACTTTTGTTGTATCGAATCAAACAAAGAAACCAAAAGGTATTTATGATTGATGACTTATTTTGTAAAAACAACAGTAACATCAATTTGATTCATAATGATAATCAAGAAGCTATAATGGATTTATTTAGGAATCTAAAACGATATGAAAAGTCTTATTTATTTATTACTGATTTAACACTCTTTTTGCAGAATGATCTCTATAAAGAATTTTTAGTTAAACTACTTGAAATGAATCAAAAGTATAATATTCATTTATTGCTCATGAATCAAAGTGTTGTTACCATTCCATATCGAATCCTAACTCTAATTTCATGTAAGATTAGTTTAAGTAATGATAATGTACAAGAAGTACAAGCTTTATTTTCTACGACTGAAAAATGTATTCAAAAAAAGAGTGGGTATGGCTTAGTCATGCTACATCAGAATTTACTCGAATGCAGTTTCTTCCAAATGGGAGATATTCATGAGTTGTAGTGATATTCTATGTATCTATATCCAGTTTCCTATTATTAAAAGAGAATATGAATGTAGAGTAAATTTAGATAATTATTTTCAAGATATCTTGAAACAATTAGTTATATTAAAGAAAGATGATTTTGGTAATATGTATCAACTATCTGATGTGATAATCATTCAATGTAATGATACGAAACAATACTGTAGAATGAATGAATCTCTTAGAACTTTGCGCGTAAAAGAGGGTATGACTTTCAAGGTTTATTGAACAGTGTTAAAATACTGCCATGGAGGTTTATTGCTATGACAAAATTTAATGATATGAAATATACCCGTCCTGACTTTGAAGAAACAAAGGCAAAGATGGAAGAACTTGTTTCAGAGATGAGACAAGCTAAGGATGCAGAAACATTTTTAAACGCATTCTGGCGTATGAACAAGTTACGTCGTCATTTATATACAATGATTACACTTGTTAATATTCGTCACAGTATTAATACGGCTGATGAATTTTATGATGCCGAAAATAACTATTGGGATGAAACTGGTCCACAATATTCTGTAATTGAAAACGAACTAGTAAAGGCAGTTTTAGAAGCACCATTTAGAGAAGAATTATTAAAGGAAATTCCTGAGACTTACTTCCAATTAAGTGAATGTTCAATAAAGGCATTTGATCCACGTATTGTGCCTCTTTTGATTGAGGAAAATAAACTTACAAGTGAGTATGGAAAATTAAAGGCTTCTGCGAAGATTGAATTCGAAGGTGAAGTTTTAAATATCTCCGAAATTACAGCGAAGATTGATACTCCTGACCGCGAAGTACGTCGCAAGGCTTATGAAGCGAAGATGGCTTGGTTTAAGGAACATTCTGCTGAGTTTGATGAAATCTACGATAAGTTAGTAAAAGTTCGTCATCAAATGGCGAAAGAACTTGGCTATGATAATTACATCCAATTAGGTTATTATCGTATGAACCGTTTAGATTACAATGCAGAAATGGTTGCAGGATATCGTAAACAGATTCTTGATTATGTAACTCCAGCTGCTACACGTTTATTTGAAAAGCAGAGAAAGCGTATTGGCTATGATAAGCTTGCTTATTATGACCTAGGATTCTCCTTCAAGTCTGGTAATGCAAAACCTCATGGTACAGCTGAAGAATTAGTAGAGTACGCAGTGAAGATGTACCATGAGATGTCACCTGAAACTGGTAAGTTCATCGATGTTATGAATTCTAATCAGTTATGGGATCTTGTAAGTCGTCCTAATAAAGAGATGGGTGGTTACGAGACAGAAATTTATGAGTATGACGTACCATTTATTTTCAGTAACTTTAATGGAACATCTGGTGATGTAGACGTATTAACACATGAAGCAGGACATGCTTTCCAAGCTTACTTATCAGACCAAATTGAACTTATCGATGTGAAGTGTCCAACAATGGAATCAGCTGAGATTGATTCTATGTCAATGGAATTCTTTGCGTATCCTTGGATGGAATTATTCTTTAAGGAAGAAACAGATAAGTACAAGTTCTCTCATATGGCTGGCACAATCACATTCTTGCCTTATGGTGCATTAGTGGATCATTACCAACATGAAGTATATGAACATCCAGAGATGACACCAGCAGAGCGTAAGGCATGCTGGAGAAGATTAGAAAAGATGTATATGCCTTATAAGGATTATGAAGGCTGCGATATCTTGGAAGAAGGTACATGGTGGTACCAACAAGGTCATATTTTCGAAAGCCCATTCTACTATATCGACTATACATTAGCACAAGTTTGTGCTCAACAATTCTTCATCCGTATGGACAAGAAGGATCCTACATACTGGGAAGACTATAAGAAGTTATGTAGACTAGGTGGTACATTATCCTTTACAAAGCTTGTAAAGGAAGCAGGTATTCGTGTTCCGTTTGAAGAGGGAACAGTGAAGGAGATTGTTTCTTACCTCGAAGATCACCTCAATCGCATTGATGATACAACACTATAAGAAAAAATGAAAAGGACTTGCATGCATGCAAATCCTTTTGTTATTTATAGAACAGCATTTAAGAATTCTTTTGTACGTTCACTCTTTGGATTTGTAAAGATTTCTTCAGGAGTTCCTTCTTCTTCAATCTTACCGTTATCCATAAAGATTACTCGATTCGCAACATTTTTTGCGAAGTTCATTTCATGTGTAACAAGAATCATTGTTAGTCCTTCTTCTGCTAACTGCTTAATAACTGCTAAAATTTCATTTACCATCTCTGGATCTAATGCAGAAGTAGGTTCATCAAACAACATGATTTCTGGCTTCATACATAATGCACGAGCAATCGCAACACGCTGTTTTTGGCCTCCAGATAATCTTCTGACATCTGCCATTGCAAATTCTTGCATACCAACTTTTTCAAGATAATACAGAGCGGTTTCTGTAGCTTCTTGTTTTGAAACCTTTAATACTTTCATTTGTGGCATGATACAGTTATCAATCACAGAATAGTTACCAAATAAATTGAACTGTTGGAAACACATTCCTACCCGATTGCGGAATTGATTTACATTTTTGATAGAAAGAACATCTTCGCCAAATACATGAATCATTCCACTATCAGGAATTTCTAATAGGTTTATACAACGAAGGAGTGTAGATTTACCTGAACCTGATTTACCAATCAAACAAACAACTTCTCCTTGATCAACTGAAAAGTCAACACCTTTAAGTACTTCTAAGGGACCAAAATTTTTATGAATATTTTTAATTTCAACAAGTGGGTTATTCATCTTGACTTTTCCTTTCTATAATTCTTTTCCACTGAACTTCATCTGTTCAGGCGTTGTAACACTTTGTGGAAGACTTGAACTTGTCTGATTTAACTTCTTTTCAATCGCATTTAATATGATTGAAGTTACTGTAGTTAATACAAGGTAAATTAGTGCTTCAATAAAATATGTTTCAGAGAATTTATAAGTTGTTCCTGCAATTGATTTTGCTTGGAACATCAGTTCTGTAATTGAGATAATCATTAATACTGAAGAGTCTTTGATATTAACAATAAATTCATTACCAATTGCAGGGAAGGCGTTGCGAATTGCCTGCGGTAATATAACGTGTAACATCGCTTGAACATTTGATAAGCCTAGTGATCTAGCTGCTTCCATTTGTCCTTGATCTACAGATTGAATACCTGAACGTACAATCTCTGACATGTATGCACCTGTGTTGATTGAGATAACAAAGATGGCTGCTTGTAGGTTTGTCCAATGAATGACATTTAATAATGCATAGTAGATGAATACTGCTTGTACCATCATTGGTGTACCACGGAAGATTCCAATATAAATACTAGAAAGTACTTGGAATATATTCTTTAAAATTTTTACATAGATAGGGGCTGTATGGTCTACTTTGAGAGCACGTAAACCACCAATTAATAAGCCGATTACTAAACCGATAACTGTACCAGATAGAGCAACAATTAATGTTGTTTGTACACCTAGTAATAGACTAGGCCAATATCGTACAAATAACGCAATGACATTATTAACAAATTCCATTATTGATTCACCGCCGGTTGTCTTTCTACTGCCTCTAACATCATCTGTTGACGCTCTTCTTCAGAAATGTCATTTAATGCTTTCTGAATTTTATCTAATAGTTCTGTATTGTTTTTCTTTACTGCAATGGATACGGAAGTATCTGCTTTAAAACCATGACCTTCTTTGAAGGTAACATATGTCAAATCAGGGTTGGAAGCGACAATACCTTCCGCAACTGGGAGTTCTGCTGTAATTGCATCACATCCTTTGTTCAACAAGTCATTTACTAGTGAAGGGTAGTTATCCATTGCTGTACCATGATTAACACCTTCGATTTGATCGATGATTGAATCATATAGTGTATTTAGCTGACCTTTTACTGTTTTTCCCTTTAGTTCTTGGATATCTCTAATTGAAGTAAGGTTACTATCTTTGCGTACAATAACTACTTCTTGGCTAGTATAGTAAGGGTCTGTAAAGTCAACTGACATCTTACGGTCTTCTGTAGCAGTCATACCTGCAATAACCGCATCAATTTCATTGTTTTGTAAACCAGGAATTAAGTTATCCCAGTCATATTTAACAATCTCTAGTTCCATACCCAATGAATCTGCAATTTTTTTTGCAATTGCAACATCATAGCCATCACAATAGTCTACATTTGAAATCTGTTGTGTGTATTCATTTGCGGTTGTTGTAGACCAGTTAAATGGGGCATAGTTACATTCCATTCCGACAGTTAACTTATGGTCATCATTTGAGTTTTTTGTGGATGGTGTACCACAACCTGCTAGTAATACGAGGGATAACGCTACTACTGATACTTTTCTAATCATGTTCATAAATTTTCTCCTTATAAATAAAACCCGCATGCTATCACATACGGGTTTGGTATCCATAAGTTATAGCGCCACTTCATTTTCATGAAGGAGTGATATAGATATTCTCTATATCCCCACGAGATAAACTTGCCAGTTTATACGTTCGGCGACGGTTACCTTTCATACATATCATTGCCTGCCAGCTCCATGCATTACTATTTTGCGTCGCTACCTCTATTCGGTTTTTTATGATTCATATAATCTTATATATAAGATTGAATGTCAAGTTATTTATTTGTATTTTCCCAATTTTCGCCTTTAACCCATAGTTTTATTTGTTCTTGGTTGGATAGGGAAGTTAAGAAGTTCTTTTTTGCAAATGGATATGTTTGATAGATATTTGCAAGCAATTCCTTTGTATCTTGACGTTTCGTAAAGCCATCGTTAGGGCATGTACTCTTTACAACCGGTAATTGCTCATGTCTAATTGTACTTTTAATTTCATCCTCATAAACATATACAAATGGACGGATAAAACCCATACCAGAATTCTTTAGATACATTGCAGGTGTAAAGGTTGAGATACGACCACCATAAATCATATTCATGAATAGTGTTTCGATTGCATCATCTGCGTGGTGGGCGAATGCAGTTTTATTGCAATTGTATTCTTGGGCAGCTTTGACAATCGCTCCTTTTTTTAGAGTAGAGCAAAGAGAACACTGGATATTTCCATTTTTCTTGTTAGGGTGTAACTGTAAGATATCATATAGTTTTGTTGGATAGTCGATGTATTCGATATCGTGTTCTTTCATAAACTTACGAACTTCTGTAAAGTCCATATCAGAAAACCCCATTTCTAGATGGATTCCAATGACAGAGAATTCTTTGCCGCTAATGCGTTTAGCAGCTTTTTGATATATAGATAAGGCATATAGTAGTAGGATACTATCTTTACCTCCGGAGACTCCTACACAAATTCGATCTCCATTTTGTATTAAGTTGTAATCTGTATCTGCTTTATAGATAGCACCGATAATCTTCTTTAATGACATAATTTAAGCTCCTCAAACTTTGCTATTATACCATGATGTTGCTATAATATTAACGCTATATGGACGCAGTTATACTACTAAATAAACCGGCTGGAATGACATCGTTTGATGCTGTTGCCAAATGCCGGAAGATATTTCATGAACGTAAGATTGGCCATACAGGGACATTAGATCCTGAAGCTTCTGGGCTAATGATTATTTTGCTTGGTAAATATACCAAGCTTTTACCGTATTGTGTAAAGAATCATAAAGCATACCAAGCAACTTTAAAACTTGGCGAGATGACAGATACAGAAGATATTTGGGGTACTGTCATTGAAACAAAGACTCCATCAATTCATACTTCTGAAGAAATTGAAAAGGCTGTTCAATCATTGACAGGGGACATCCTACAAGTACCACCAATGTATTCAGCACTGAAAAAAGATGGAAAGAAACTATATGAGTACGCTCGTCAAGGAATTGAAATTGAACGTGAAGCTAGACCAGTACATATCTCTAGCCTAAAAGTAGAGAAGATTGATAAATCGAATTATTGTATGGATGCTGTAGTATCCTCAGGTACTTATATTCGTACATTGATTGCGGATTTTGGAAAGCAACTCAATGAGTTAGCAATCATGTCTTCTCTGATTCGTACTCAGATTGAACATCTATCACTTGAGGATGCTTGTAACTTTGAAGATTTAGAAATGGGCAAAGGTTTTTTATCACCGATTCAGGTGATTGATCCAAGTTATAAGTTTGTAGAAACTGATCAAGTAGCCAATATTAAAAATGGGAAACGTATCAAATTAGATATCTCAGATCCACAAGTTATCTTTACATCGAATGGTGAGCTTCTTGCAGCGTATGCGTTACAAGAAGATGGTTTGTATCATTGTTTAAGAGGTTTATTTTAATGCGTGTAATCAATATAGGAGTTCATACAGTACAGAAGTATCAAAATCCGATGTGTGCTTGCATTGGATATTTTGATGGTATGCACCTTGGTCATCAAGCTTTAGTAAAAGCTACTGTTGAACTTGCACAAAAACATGATTGTGAATCTGCGCTGATTACATTTGATCCAGATCCATGGGTTACGATTAAGGGCTTAAAGGATGTTAAACACATTACTACTATGCGTCAAAGAATTAATCGTGCAGTTGAACTTGGCATTCAAAATATTATCATCTTAGATTTTGATAAAGAAATGAGTGAACTTTCTCCAACTGACTTTATACATAAGACCTTAGCTAAATTAAACTTAAAGGGTATTGTATGTGGTTTTGATTTTCATTATGGCGCTCATGGAGCAGGTGATTGCAATACACTTAAGTCTGAAACGGAATATGATGTTGTTGTAGTCGATGCAGTTGAGGATGAAATTGGTAAGATTTCTAGCACTCGTATTTGTGATGCAATTATTCAAGGAGATATGCCTGCAATCAAAAAAATGTTAGGTCAATACTATAGTTTAGAAGGAATTGTTCGTCGTGGTCACCAACAGGGAAGATTAATGGGTTTTCCAACTGCGAATATAGAATACTCTGATGAATACTTATTACCAAAACAAGGTGTCTATGCAAGCCTTGTAGAGATTGATCATCATGTATATGGTGCAATGACTAATCTTGGACATAATCCTACATTTAATACATCTGAAAAGCTTTCGTTAGAAACTTATCTCATTGGTTATAACGGCAGTTTGTATGGAAGAATCATCAAGGTTCAACTATTAGAATACTTACGTCCTGAGATTCATTTTAAGAGCCGTGAAAATCTGATTTTACAACTTGAACAAGATGTTCGAGATATTAAGAAGATATTATTAAAATATGAATGATTTATTTTTAGAACGAATGAGAGAGATGCTTAAGGATGAATATCCAGCATATCTTGAGAAATTAAATGATCCAGCAAGAAAAGGTTTACGTATCAATACCTTAAAGATTACGCCGGATGATTTTTTTGCGTGTACAAATTATGAGTTAGAAAAAAGTCCATTTGCGAAGAATGGATATTACGCAAATATAAAAAGTGGTGTTGGTTTTACACCAGAGCATATGGCTGGATTCTTTTATATTCAAGAACCTAGTGCAAGCTCTGCAGTAACAATTTTGGATCCTAAACCTGGAATGAAGGTTTTAGATATGTGTGCAGCACCAGGCTCAAAGTCTACACAAATTTCTGAAATGTTAGAACAAGAAGGTTTGCTTGTGGCTAATGAGATACATCCAACACGTTCTCGTATTTTATTAGAGAATATTGAACGTTGTGGTAGTGCTAATACAATTGTATTGAATAACGATCCAAAAGATATTTCTAAAGCATTTCCAGAGTTTTTTGATATGGTTCTGTGCGATGCTCCATGTTCTGGTGAAGGAATGTTTCGTAAAGAAGACCAAGCAGTAGAACAATGGAGTTTAGAAAATGTACAAGCATGTGCTTTGCGACAGTCATATATCTTAGAAGAGGCATATAAGTGCTTAAAGCCAGGTGGAACTATGGTTTATAGTACCTGTACATTTGCAATCGAAGAAAATGAATTATGCATGCAGAAGTTTATACAAGAACATCCTGATATGCACTTGGTTCCAATTGAAGTTGACTTTGGTAGAAAAGCATTTGATCTTGGATGTCATACTGATTACGCAAGAAGAATTTTTCCAATGGATGGTGGTGAAGGACATTTTATCGCGAAACTTCAAAAAGATGTTACATCAACAGAATCTACTGTTAAACTCATGCAATCACAAGCATTGCCAAAAGAAGCCAAAGAATTCTTTGACGAATTTTTTGTGAATCAATACCCATATTATTTTGTCAAGAACAATAAGATATATGGTGGTACACAACCATTTTATGAAGTAGGAAAATGTCATTTACTGCGTCATCAAGTCTTTCTTGGTGAGATGGAGAAGAATCGCTTTACACCAAGTCATGCATTATTTATGTCTGCCTACACCAAGTTTCAAAACACACTCAATCTACAAGAAGAAGATGTTATACGCTATATGCGAGGAGAACAATTAAATCTACCTTGTAAGAAAGGATGGTATGCAGTGTGTTATCATGGTGTTGTAATTGGTGGTGCTAAAAGTGACGGTACCGCTTTAAAGAATAAATACCCTAAAAATTTACGTTTACGATGAAAGGATGAATCCATGAAATTAGACTTGTTTTCTTTTATTGATGAAACGATGGAATATTACAAAAGTAAGAGCGCGATATACCAATATGCCGAAGGTAAGCTAAATAAGTTTTTTACGGATGAGTTTTTAAACGGCGAAGACCGTGTTATCTCCATGCGCTCTAGAATCAAAGCAGAAGATAGTTTAAAAGAGAAGTTAATTCGCAATCAGTTCTATCTTCAATACGAAGCAGGTAAAGATGCAATCTCTCACTTAACTGATTTGATTGGTATCACAATGCAATGTCGTTTTATTCGTAATGAAGATCAGCTTTATAAATCATTATTTAATAAATTTACACGAAAGAAGGGTACGCCTTACTTTGTAGCGAATAATGACCCTGATATCTTTATTGATTTAAGTGTGTTTCAGCCACAGTTACAAAGGAATGGTTTTACAATTTATCGCATAGATGGTTATTACACATTTAACGATGAAATGATTCGTTTTGAACTGCAGATTAAATCACTTGTACATGCATTCTGGAGTGAAATTGAACACGAAGTTGTTTATAAGAATCCTGATTTTATTCTCTACGATCAATTTAATAAAGATATGTTAGGTGCTATTCGCGATAATTTAGATGTTGTTGATCGACAACTTGAAATTATGTATGACGAGATTAGTCATCAAACAAGACAAACACAAATTGGTATGGATGAAGTCGGATTTAAACAGTTTGTTGCGCGTAGTATTAATGAACTAGTAAATCGTAAGATGAGAGAATCGGTTGGTTTTACATCTGACTTTAAGAAGTGTTCTGCAATGATTGCACAGTATGTGTATGTTCGTGATTTCATCAATGGAGAACATAACAAAGAACGAATGATGGATTATCTAGAAACATTAAATATGCTTGCGACTAGTAAGTTAGATCTTTCAGAAGAAATCCATTTGGAGAGAGAACATCAAACGGAAGACGAGTTCTCTCGCATCTTTGGTCAGTATTGGCAAAAACAGCTAAATTCAAACTTCCAATGGCACATCTTCTTTGCAATGTTATTTAGTATTCAGCCTGGAAGTAATATTGATGACTTTACAGACTTCTGTACAATCATCAAGAGATTATTGATTGAACCAAACTGGTATCGTAATACTTTTCAACAGTTTGGTGACGATAAAGCATTTGCAATACAGAAAGATTTAGAACTGGTATTGGCAAATACACTTGTGTCAATTGATGATATTGAAATTGTTCATGAAGATAAGGTGTATTTGTGTATGCAGACATTCCGTTACTATGTAACACAATTAGAAAATGAATATGATGATTATGCTGAATTTATTCAGTATTATGAAAAAAATAAAATTGAACTCTCTAAGTTAATTATGGATCATTTCCATTGAGTCTGATATTTTGTTATAATAAACTGGTAAATATAAGAGGTGAATAACATGGCACAAGATTATGTTGTTTTAAATGAGAAAAATGAAAATGGCTTAATTGCTATTAACAAGACTGTATTTAAGTCTATTGCAGAAATTAGCATCGATGATATCGAAAATGCGATTCGCGTACCACAGGCACGTTTTACAAAGCCTTTAACAGTAAAGGTGGATGCTAACCAATTACATATCACTGCTGATATTAAAGTGAAGTATGGCGCTAATGTAGCGGCTACTTGTGAGTTGGTACAGAATAAGATTTATGAGAACATCGTATTCATGACAGGATTTAAGCCAGCAGATGTGACTGTAAATGTCATTGATTTTGAAATCTAGTAT
>JABZMB010000019.1 GCA_015256455.1 Solobacterium sp.
CAAGTTCTGCTATTGAGCGTTATCAAAATGCTGTACAAACAAAGGGTCATCAAATCATCAAGAAGTATGATTCTGCATTCAATAAGAATGTAGATCCTGTTGTACTCTGCCAAACAGCGAATCAAGAAATCGCAGAGATGGCAAGACAACATACAAATGACCTATTAGATAAAGTTCTCTATACTGCAAGCATGGGTATGAAGAATGGCTTCTCTAGATCAGATGCCTAATTTATAAATGACAAGAAATATTTATCACCAGTATCATACAAGTAAAAGGATGACGGTAAAAATCGTCATCCTTTTATTGTGTTTCTATTGAAACTTACTTTTCCTCTTCTTCTTTCTTTCTACGCTTCCAGAAGATAAAGAAGAATATTGCTAATCCCGTAAGAAGTGTAGCTAAAGTTCCAGCAAATACAGGTCTATTGTTTACAAAACGGACCCATAGATTTGTTGTTACGAAGAAGTTATCAATTTCTTCTTCAATTGTATTACCAGCTGCGTCAGTTAGAACAATCTTCACATTTCTAGCATAGTCAGCACTATCAATTTCTAATGTATAGTCTCCACCATTCTTGATGAGTTCTTCTAATTGTGCTTGATCTAAAGTCGCAACTAGTTTGCCATCTAGATAGATTTCAGCCTTAGATAGTGCTAAGTTATCTGCTAACTTGATTTCTGCTTTATACTTTTCACCAACATATACCTTATTCTTGTCGATATTCTTGAATGTAACACTTGGTGTTGTCTTATCGACACCGAAACGTAGGCTCATCTTCTTTGTATCTAAAGTATTCTCAGATACATTACCAGCTTTGTCTTCAGAATAAAGTGTGATGGAATATACAGCGTCATCTGTAAATAGTGAACGATTAATTCTATATGTGTAGTGGTACCACTTTCCGTTTCCACCTTCAGCAATTACTTGATAATCTTTACCCTTTTCAAGAACAACTGTCTTATTATTCTTGAATAATGTAATCTTCACATTGTCTATTGGGTCAACATTTGTTTCATAGATAACAATATCACCAACTTCACGTACATACTTACCTGAAATTGCCTTTGTATTCTCATCAAATCCATATGTAGAACCAAAGCGATTTACAGAGAATGTAATTTGCTTTTCTTCAGTATTACCAGCCTTATCAGTAATCTTCGCTGTTAATGTGTAAATATCATCTTCTTCTTTCACATTTGCGAAATCATAGTATGTATAAATTTGACCATTTTGAATTTCAGTATAGAAGCCCTTATTCTCAACACGACCTCTCATCGCACCTGTAAGGGTAATCTCAACAGTAGAAGGATCAAAGTTAGCATCAGAATACTGAATTACAGGAGCAACTCTACCCTTATTTGCGGATTGATCCACAATATCTCTAATCTCTAATTGAGGCTTTGTTAAGTCGATGAAGAACTCATCTCTTGGATAGTCTGTAGCTGCGTTTCCAGCTCTATCTTGTACATCAATATCAAATTGATACTGTCCATCAGTAGAATATGTAATCGTAGCTGTATGAGAATCCCCATTATCAGTCCAAGCACTAAGAGCTGGTGCTCCATTTGTACCACTTACGTTTGCAATCGTTGCAGTTACTCTCTGTGGATCGAAGTTACGTTCAACAATAGTAATTGTCGCAGTTCTAGCTGCGTTATAGTAGTTGCCATTTCTAGCATTGTTGTTGTCATACGTTACAGAAATTGTTGGACGTACTTGATCAATTGTAAACTCTTCACTTGCGACTGTTCCATCAACATATGGATTACCTTGGAATACATTACCTGCAGTATCTCTACCCTTGATAGAGAATGTGTAATCATCATCTACAGTATAGTTGATGGTTGCTGTATGTTTAGCATCATCACCATTGCCTGTTCCTGCTGTATGTGTCCAATCAGAAATCTGGATTGCACTTCCAGCAAGCGCCTTTAATTGCATCTCAATGTAATCAGCGTTAAAGTTACGCTCATATACAGTAACAGTAGCTGTACGAGGTGCATTGAAGTACTTACCTTCACTAGCATTGTTATTGTCATATGCAACACTGATCACTGGTGCAGTTGTATCAATCTGAATGGTTTGTTTCTTAACAGAAACATTGCCTGCATTATCTACAACTGTAACTTCAATTTCAACTTCGTTACTATTATTTAATTGGCTAGATACTACAAAATTAACATCCTTACTTGCAATCAAATCTCCAAGTGTCAATGTCTCTAATGTTTCAGCCTCAAATAATACACCATCATTTTGTCCTTGTGTTTGAGTTCCCATATTTCTTACAACATAACTAATCTTCTTTAAACCAGAATATGAGTTATTCGTAATAGGCTCAGATACATGTACATTTACTTTTACATCACCATTGTAAACCGTGTTTAGAGAAGCTTCCGGATTGATTGTGATAGAAGGAACTGTTGATTCAATTGAAGGTTTTTGTTCATCGACGATTAAACCAGATGAACTTACATACGTTACGTTACCAGCCTTATCTACAGCCTTCACATATACAACGTATGTTCCTTCTTCTGTTAATTTAAAGGAATCACCTTCTTGCCAATCAGATACTCTTGCAAGTTCAGCTTCAGTTAAAATCTTCGAATTTGGTTCATCATTTGAATATTCTTTTGCATAGTAATAAATATTTGCAATGGCAGATGTTTCATCATCAGCAGTTAATCTGAAAGTAATATTTTTCTTTGCAAAATAACCTAAAGTTAACTCACTCTGCAATCCAGACCAACTTTCCCTTATTTCGGAACCGTTATCTGCCTTAATATCAGAAGTGGCTTCAATTGTAGCAGTTGGCTTATTCTTATCTACTACAAAGGTAAATGCAGCCTTTTGGTTATCTGCATTAATTGGCTCATTTCTATTATCTGCAGTATCTGTGTATTCGAAAGTGAAATGATAAACTGCATCACCTGTATATTTAATTTCAATTGTGTGCTTATCTTCATCAGGTGTATCACCTGGTGTTGTCGTCCATTCACCAATTGTATATTGTGGCTCAGCAATCGCTTCACCTTTACCATTAAATTGCTTTATAACAATATTATTTTTAGCAGTATTCTCATCAAAATGATCGCTGCGCTCTGTTACTGTTAGAGTAGCTGTACGCTCCTTGTTGAAATACTCTCCATTTGTCTCATTATTGTTGTCATATACAAGATCAACCTTTGGAGCTACAGTATCAATGTCGATATCTTTAGTCACTGTGGTAGACTCACCGTTTAAGAATTCTGCCTTAACATATAGTTTTTTAGATCCGTTATATTTAGTTGCATCTATTGTAAAGTTGTAAATTGTCGGTATATTCTGTTTTTCAGCATCAGAATACTTATCTTTCTTAGGGTTTGTCACTGTAGTTGCATTAGAATTAGGTGTTTCTGAGTCAAACCAATAGATGATATTTTTTAATCCCGACACATCTATAGAATTTGCGTTAGGAACGGTAAGTTCCATCTGAATATCACTATTATACGAAGGCTTTACAGTATCATTAATTTTTACATTTAATAACGGTGATGAAGTATCTCTAATAAGACGCTTTTGGCCACCAATAGGTACTTTGTATGTTCCATCTTTTCTAGTACCTGTTTTTTTATAAATAAGATATATATCTGTAATAGTAGCGTTGTTATCCCATAACTGAGCTTCTTCGCCATATTTCTTCCAACGTCCTCCAGCGTAAATCACTACAATAGATACACTACTTTCAGGGGCTATATCCTTAATTTTGTCACGCTGTACTCTGATTGTAACTGGTTTATTAGAAAAAATTATCTTTCCATCTTCACTAGAATAATTTTCTGGAGTTTCAATAACAATACCATCACTTGTAATACTCTCTATTTTTTTAAATTCTGCTTGTATTACAAGATTTCCAGTTAAATTATTTTTTACCCAAGTGTATGTTCCATCTTGATTGTCTGTAATGGATGAATCATTCTCCAATACTTCATATTCTATACCATTAGCGTCTTTATAAATTAATCTATCGAATTGGTAACCACTATCAGGTTTAATATTAATACTTGGAGAATCACCATGATTGAAAGGTTTTGCTTGTAATCCTGCACCATCCGTAAAAGAAATACTACCATTTTCTGTCTGATTAAGACTTACGGTATATTGGTTTATCGCAAAAGTTACTTCTACTTTTGTATCTTCACTGATATGTTCAATCGTGTATATATTTGATGACTGAATCCCCTGGATGACACCACCAATTTTAACTTCACTGACATAATAGTTTTCATTTGGAATCACTTCAAAAACAACATCCAAACCAGACAGAATTTCACGCTTATATTTTAGTGAACTGTCAAATGGTATGTCTGCTGAATCCATCCGAATTCTACCATTCATTCCGCCATTAATTGAAAACTCAACAGTAGATTTACCAACTCTTGGAAAATCAATATCAGTTTCTTCTGCCAAAACTTGTACTGGAATTAATGTGATAAATAAAATTGCAGAAAATATTAAGCACTTTAATCTCTTAAAAAACATATTTCATTCCTCTTCCCTTTACTCAATAATGCCTTTCCCTTCAGAAAAGCCTATTTCGTACTCAACTCTAAACTCTTGTTTAATACTATTCTGTATACTGCTTTGCGTGTTATCTTGAATAACACTTTCTGTCAGTACTGTTGTTTCACTTCCAATATCATCTAGAGAACTTGTCTTCCCACTCTCTCTACTAGAAGAAGTTTCTGTTAAGACTGTCGTTTCTTCTGCATCGAGAGTTGGTATCATTTGAGTAACAATCTTTGCAGTCATATGCATACCAGAAGTATGCCTTCCCTCTTCACTATCACGTTGAATACGTGCAATCTCTTTTCGAGAGTTAGCACCCGAAACCTCCGCAATTAAGAACGGAACTTTCCAGCGGATAAAGAGCAAGACAGCAATGAGTAGTAGAACGATACCAATAATGAACAAACTGACTGATATTGTACGTAAGAAATCAATATTCATCGTTCACCTCCACCGCTCTCATATGCTACTTTTACTGTTTGTCTAGTATCTTCAATCGACTGCATCGTTTGAACACGCATGTTCTCTGTTAATTCTGTTGTTGTCTTGATACTTGATACAAATTTCTGAATCAAATCTAAATCAGAATTTAATTCTTTCTGTTCAATACCATCAACTTTTAATTTTGTTGCATACTGTTGAATTGTATTACGAACCATTTCAGCTAGTTCTAATCGAACAATTTCTGCTTCTGATTCATTTGGTACAACCTCTGTTAGAAGTGTATGCAAGCTTTCATAGAATGGTTTGTATTTACCAGTATCATTTGCTTCAGTAATCTGTGTAGCAATATCTCTATAGAACTCACCAATCTCGGCATATGTTTTTGCCATACCGATATTTTCATAATCCTCAGAAGCATGTTGAAGTACTTCTTTAAACCAAACAACCGCACTCTTTGCACGAGTTATCTGGTTATCTGCACCATTTCCGTAATCGAAGTAATACCAATAGAGTTTTCCTGCCTCAAAGCAGATATCTACATAGTTATCTGTCTTTTCAAGTTTTTCTCTATTCAAAGTAATCAACTTCTCAATTTCTTTTGCTTCCGCAACCGTAAATACCGAATCATTCATCTTATATGCTTGCATGATTTTGATATACGGTTCTTTCTTATCCTCATATCCGCTTACCTGTAAAGCAGATATGTAATCCTTAATCTTATCTGCATAGTCAGAACTTAAGTCTGCCTGGTTCATATATGATTGATAAACTGCTTCTGACTGTGACATTTCTAAGAATTTAGCAGCACCTGCCGCAATAAACATCACAACTGCAAGTACTGCTGTTAGGATAAATACTCCTAACTTCTTTTTATATTGTTTATGTAAACCTTCATCTTGATCCTGATAGTGTTCAAGTGCATATGTCAACTCTGATGTGCTTTGATAACGTTTCGCAGGATCCTTTTCTGTACATTTGAGAATGATATCTTCCAATCCCTTTGATAGTTTTGGATTAATTTGTCTTATTGGAACCATCTCATATGGTGGTTCACTAGGATTCTTTCCAGTTATTACATGATATAGTGTTGCACCTAAGCAGTATATATCTGTTCTTGCATCAGTTTGCCCAATACCACCAAATTGCTCTGGTGCCGCATAGCCAACCGTACCAAGACATGTTGTATCTGCTAAATTTTTTTCCTTGAACTCTCTTGCGGTACCAAAGTCAATTAGCGAAATCTTACCGTCTGGTTTTAACATAACGTTAGCCGGCTTCATATCACGGTAGATAATCGGCGGTTTACGTGTATGTAAATAACCCAATACATCACATAACTGTAGCGCCCAATTCACAACATTCTCTTGTGACTGAGCGCCAAATTCACTCAATATTTTGTCTAGATTATTGCCTTCAATATAATCCATTACAATAATCAAACTATCATCTGTATCAATTACGTCGATGATGGATGGCAAACTCGGATGTTTTAAAACTTTTAAGATATCTGTCTCGCCAACTAATCCCTGTCGTACAGCCTCAAAGTTGATAACACCATCCTTACGAACCTCTTTAATTGCCCATGTTTTATTGGCTCTTTCATTTAGCGCAAGCCAAACAACACTCATTCCACCTTGCCCGATTTTACGTAGGATACGATATTTCCCTTCGAGCAATTCATTCTCTTTTAACATACTAATCCCCTATCAAAATGTACGAATTGCCGCGCAAGTAATATTGTCCCTTTCCTGACGCTGCTTATTCAAATTGATTAACCCCTTAATATTTGCGGTCATATCTGCTGCATTAACCATCTTTGTTGGATTTAAAGCAGCGAAAATCTCATTTTCTTTTACAACATGACGGAAGCCGTCTGTACATAACATATAAACTGCATCTTTCACCACACTACCACTAAAGAACTGTGGATAAAGATGTGGTGTAACACCAATACCTTGCAAGAGCACTGCTCTTCTTGTATCAGCTTCAGCTTCTTCTTCCGTTATCTTTCCATCTCTAACTTCTTTTGCTACAAGTGTTTGATCATCTGTAAGTCTTACAATTTTATCAGTTAATTGATATGCACGTGTATCACCCACATTAACAATGTATAAACTATCCTGTGTCAATAACATCGCAGTTAGTGTGGTTCCAATTGCAAACCCTTGTTGCTTACCAAATGCAGAAATCTTTTCATTTGAAGCAATAATCAGATTCTCCCAATCCTCTCGAATTGTACGTTCATTGATCTTTTTTTCAGCAGTAATCAGCGGTAATCTGTTGAATACCCATTGATTAAAATCATGTACGACGGTAGCACTTGCAAGCTCTCCCATGGAAAGTCCGCCCATACCATCACAAACAATTGCAAAGACCATCTTTCCCATAGGTGTAGAAATAACTTTAACGTTATAACTATCTTGATTTGTCTTTTTTACGTTACCGATATCCGTCGCTCCAGAAACGATAAAATCCATATTATCTTCCCTGGCCTATCTTGTCTTGAATGCAAACTTCTCATTCGCTAGACGAATAACATCTCCGTCTTTAATTTCAACTTTAATGTTACTTGTAATCATTTCATCATTTACATATGTATGATTTGTAGAGTTCTTATCCACAACATAGTAATGACCATTTTCTACGATAAAATCAGCATGACTTCTACTAATTGCAGTATTATCACCGATAAAGTAATCCACGTAACTCTTCTCTTTTCCAAGACGTAAAGACTTCTTATCAAGACGGATAATATCGTTATTCTTAACACGAATCAAACGAGGATTAATCATCATTTCTTCCTGCATTGCTTGACTCAGTACTGTTGTTTCTCCGTTTGCAGCACCACCACCGATTGCATGCTGTAAGTCTACTGTTTCACCATGCATGTTTTGGTTAACAGCAACAGTATTAAGGGAAGGAACACCAGAAGCTACTTCAGTTTTTGCTATTGGAGCTACCGGTGTAGCAACTGGTTCTGCTGGTTTTTCATTTGGTACCGCAAAACTTGTAGCATGTGAAGTTGCAGGTTTATCCATACCTGGAATATCAAATGCATAATTTTCTTTAGCAGCTGGAGCTTCCGCCTTCTTTTCAGCTGGTGTAAAGAAACTGTTCTTTGTTTCTACTTCCTTTTTCTTAGGCTTGAAAATATCGAAGAAAGAACCCTTCTTTGCTGGCTTTTCTTGTTTCACTGCTTCAACTTCCTTCACTACAGGCTGAGCAACTGTATGTTGTACAGCAGGCTCTGTAATAGATGGTTGTTCATATAGATGATCTGCCTGTCCATTTGTATGTACCTCAGATACCACCTTCTTATTGGAAACTTCTTGCTTACGTAGTGTATCAATTAACTCATCAAATGAACCTAAATTGAAATCAGCCTTTGCAAGATACTGCATAATTTCATAATAATATTGCTTATCTTCCTGTTCATCTAGTTGTACACGTAACATAATCTTTTGGAAGAAGTCATGTAAATTCGGCTTTTCATCATTTACGACTGGAAGATACATGAACTTAGCAGTACCTTCACTTACATCACAGTAGATATATTGTGTATTGAACACAAACTCATTTAATTCAAGCAAATATTCATTTGCAGATAATAATGTTTTTACCATGCAAGAAAATATCGTCAATAATTTTTTACGGTAAATTGGACGTTCTAGCATGTCCTCTAAAGTTACTTGTGCTGAGATATTAAATACTAACTTACGGTCTAGATTAAACTGTGAGAAAGTAATTGGAACGATACCCTCAATATTGTTGTTTTGCAACATACCTAGACCAACACGATCCAGTTCCTCCTCCTTGAGCATTTTATAGTTCAAATAGGAAGCTGATGCATCATTTTCATAAGAAATTCTACTATCTAAGTTAAACATACTATCTACCCTCTCAATCATGATTTAGTCTAATCAACTGTAATAACTGCCAACGACCATTGTCGTTCTTTACAAAGCCGATTCCACTTTCGGAAATTAACCTTGCATCCTCAAAGGTACATGGAATGACAATTTTACCTGTCATATCAATATATCCCCATTTTCCATTTTTCTTAACTGCCGCAAGTCCACCATTAAATGAACTTACTTCTTCAAAATCACCAAGATCAACTTCTTTTCCAGTAGGGTCAATAAATATCCACTTCTTGCCCTTCTTAACAGCCGCAAGCGTTGTATCATTAAATCCCTTAGCATCTTCATAGACTTGATCTGATATTTGTTCGCCCTTCTTGTTTACAAGGATATAACGAAGATCCTTTTGAACAATTAGCGAATCATTTCTACAAGGAACACCTCGCTCATCAACAACGATGGAATCAAACTTCTCATCAGTAATTGGATTTGCTTTACTATCTAACAGTGCCCAATAACCACCATTTTTAGTTGCTCCACCAACACCATTTGTAATGATTGTTGCATCCTTATAGTTCTCACTAATCTTCTTATAAGATGTCGCATCATAATACGCCCATTTTGATCCATCATATGCCAATATGACATTACCAATCTGCTCTTTAAATTGTGTAATTTTCTTCAAATCAGAATTAGCATCATATAAATATTCAGGAGTAAGAATTACATCACCCTTTGCATTGATGTACATTGGTTTATCATTTTTTACAACAGCTGCTATATCACTAAAGAACTCCTCAGCTTCTGTATACATGTTTGATATACCACTTGCATATCCGCTTTGATCAACATATGACCATGTTTCACCTTGCTTAACCGGTGCTAATTTCTGTTTATCAGAAAATGCCTTCACATCTTCAAAATTACCAATTAGTTTATACACATACTTAATCTCAGCCATGATTTTATCCACTGCTTCAGACTTTAAGTTTCTCTTTTGGAAAGACTCATACAAACTAAACGCATCACCAAACTTCTTTTTCTCAATATATAGTTGTAAACCATATTCATACGCTTTTGGTTCTAATGGATATGCAGAGATTACTTCTCTTTCATACCATCTTTCGGCAGCACGCAAGTCATCATTTGCTTTATATGCATCGCAAATTTCCAACTGAATATCTAATGAAGGTTTGATATCCATGGCTTCTTTATATTCTTTTACAGCCTTCTTAATCGTACCGTTTTTACTAGCTTGTCTAGCAAGTGTTATATGTTGCTCATATTCTTGCTTAGTAGTTAAATTTGTATTCACTAACGAGTAAATACTTGCAATAGAAATAAGTACGATTCCCAAAGGTATCAATATTTCTTTCTTCATTCTATACCCCCATTGAAATAGCGGAAATAATTAACCCAGCGAAAATAAACGGTGCTAAAGGTAACTCACTATCACGAGTTAACTTCTTTAAAAATAGTCCAATAACAGATACAAAGAAGATACATACCATACCTGTAATAACCATATGGAAACTATCATTTACACCTAAAATAATACCAATCACACTGAGTAACTTAACGTCACCCATTCCGATTGCATTCTTATTCATAAACCGACAAACTACGCCTATGAGCAAGAATGCCAATCCAGCAATCAACATATCTATAAGGAGAAACAGAGCAGATATTTCTTTTGCTGTAAAAATAGTTAATAGTACAACTATTACTTTAATACCAAGTAAAGTAATCAATGCTCGATTTGGAATAATGTGATACTTTAAATCGTAAAGAGTAATAACAAACAAAGCATTTACTAATACCATCGTATTTAAACTATCTAAAAATGTATTCTGGTAAAACAGTAATAACATGCATGCAATTACAATATCCAAGCAGAACTTTACAGATAATAATTTAATATCAAATGAATCAGTGATTTTTGTAATAATCTGATTCATTTTATCTTCGACATACTTTTCGTTCTCATCATACTTTTCAGATTTAGATACATACAGAAATAGGAAACATAAACCTACTGACAAAATAATGAGGCCAATTACCTTAGTAATATTATCCATTTTATCCTCCCCAAATCTCTGTGTATGCTACATGTGAGCATTCAATACCTTTTTTTATTTCCAAATTAAAGAATTTAAATATTGGTAACTCAATAGTGTATCTAGCTACAATTGCAACACCGCCTGTTAATCCAGATTCTTTACCATCAAAGAAAATATCTGAACCAGATGTATCCAAATTTTTTATATGGTACATTTGCATAAAAGTATTAGCATCCATTACAGCAGTTTTTAGATTAAGTTTAATTAACTGTGTAGCTAGTGCATCTCCAGCAGCATTATATAAATATCCGCTACCACTATCATTTTTTAAACTGCCCAACAAATCAGCCGCTTGGCCACTAATTTTCCCTAAAGTAGTAGAATCCCCATTCAGTAGTTCTGATATTTTTTTCAATCCATCAACAACTTTATCGTTTGATAAAGTATTAGCAACCTTTGAAGTATATCCATCTTTTCCACTGAATACTTCTGTAAACTTAGTAGCATACAGAATATGTGAATACTCAGATATTTCTTTAGCTGAAATATCTGCAGCAATCGCTACTCTTTCTTGGGTATATGCTATACGAATAACAGAAAGGATAGCATATATTGATAACATAAAAATCATAAGTGAAATACTTGCTTCAATAATTACCGTACCTTTTCTACTATTTTTTTTCATCTCACTGCCATCCTTTCTCTTGAATTTGATATTATCAGTTTATTCGGTTACAACTTTAAGACCTAGACTATTCGCTACTTCTTCTGCTTTTGACCCCTTAGGTGTATGAATTTCTACATTCTTATTTGAATTTTCTGGGAAGTAGAATACGTCTGTTATTTCAGTTACACTTGCCGGGATTTTAATATATTTGATAACTACATTATGAGAAAATGTTAATTTTCCGATTGATTTAAGACCTTCTGGAAACTCAACAAATTCTAATTTACTACATCCATTAAATGCTAGATCATCAATCTTTTCTAATGAAGTTCCCAAATAAACAAACTTCATTGCCTTATCCACTGTAAACGCAGATTTTGAAATAACCCTTACGGTATCAGGTAATACAACCGCTTCACAGTTTTGCATGTTAGCTAATCCTCTTTCGCCGATAGCTAACACTGGTTTACCATTAATCTCTTTAGGTACTACAACTACTTTTTCTTCAGAAGAACAGCCTTCAATTACAACACCTTCATTCCAATCGTTATAACTAAAGTATTTCTTATCTGTCTCCGGGAAGTCTTTGAAGTTCTTCTCAGTTACTTCAGAGTTGTTAGTTGTCGCTGTATTATTTTCTGTTTCGTTTGTAGATGTACTTGTTGTAGTGTCTTGTTTTGGTTCCTTAGGTCCACAGCCTACTAAACCCACAAGCATGATTCCTGCAAATAATCCTGTTAATAATTTCTTGTTCATAATTTTCTCCTCTTTGTTTATGAATAACCCTTAACTTGTTTTATAGTAAATTCTGCCCATTTCGTTGTTTTTATAACATCCTTAGCGCTACGTCCATTAGCATCAAATGACTGTATTATAGGTATAGTAAGCATTAATGGTTCTACCTTAACTTGCCCTTGCAGTTGATAATACATTATACAATTATCTAGTTTCCATTCACCTCCCTTTCGAAGTTGCATATTTCCCTCAACCAATTTTCCAATTCTGTTTAGAAGTGTTGTATACATTGAATTATCGATTGATTGATACACAAGAAAAGCATACATATAGTCGGAATAGAATAATCCTTTTGAGTCTTCAGGATTATACTTACTATCTGACTTGCTGTTATCTCCAAGACTACCAGTAGATTCTTCACTTGATGTATCTTGATTAAATGCATATTTCCATTGTTTATAACTAATCTTATAAAATGTTACTGGTAATCCTTTTTTTATGACCTCTAGATCATTTGCACTTTCCATTGTGGCAAGAGCTAGAATTAAGATAGTTTTTGTAAGTGGTGCAGGAACTATTCCTTGTGTTATTCCTTGAATTGCATCTGCAACTGTTTCGATTCCAAGTGCAGTAAAATTGTTTTTATCATCACCATATCTCCAAAAATTAATAAATCCAGATAGTATATTACTTGCAAAACGAATTTTAAATATATCCCCAAATGATGCTTCTAGGTTTTCTTTAAGAGTAGCCTTACCATATAGACAGTACTCCACTTCACCTAAGTAAAGCGCGTTATTTTTGTTAGATATTAACTGATTTGTTAGCGAGATGTTATCAGTAAAATGTGTAGGATCTAATTCACCAAATTTATCTTTATACGTATTTTTCAGTTCATCCCACTTATCAGCATGCGCCATTGTATTATTATTCGCAGCTGCATCTCTCTTATACCACGCCTCATTACTATATGTTGCATGAGAGAACATGTCCATAATATATTCTATTACAAATAATCTATCTCTAGCATCTGCTGCAATTTCAGTAATATCTCCGTTAGCTATTTTCCCAATTAACTCAGAAAGTTGTTTTAATTGAGATAAAATGCTTCCTCCTCCGGAAACCTCTGGCAAGGAACCTGTACCAGGATAAACTAAATATGAGTCATATTTTAAAGCACTCTTTTTTTGCTCTTCTCCTTGTTTGCTAAAACCTTCATTCTGTTTCTGATATTTATCAACGTCTTTTTCAAGTTGGTCAATATTTTTGAAATGTTTTTGCAATTCCTTATATAACGGAGGAATATGATCTGTTGGATTAATATTTTCTAAATCCGGATCATTTCCAGATACTGTCCGAGATATATCACGTTTTTTATACAACTCATCTTTAGAAGGCTTTACAAGCTGTTCATTAAATTGTGCAGCATATTGTTTGCCATCTGAAATAGACATCGTAATTTTTGTTGTATCACTACCAACCTTTCCCTTTGTAATCGAAATGAATTCCTCTCCAGAAGATACATCCGCTAGTTTTTTATCACCATACATTTGTTTCTCAAGGGCTTCCTTAGCAGCTTCTAATAGTTTTCGTGAATTTTGTAGTCTTTGCTTTAATTCATTTAGCGATTCTAGCGTTATGCTTTTCTCAAGTTGTGAAATTTTATTTTCGACAGTTTCTGTATCATTTTTATTCGCTTCAATTTCGCCTAACTCCACCAAATCTTTTTCACCATGTTCATTACCACGGATACTGTTAGCTTCCTTACTCCATTTATTCTTAGTATTAACATAATTATCAATGAGTTCTCGTAACTTTTGTATTGGTTTTAATTTCTTTGTATTACCATCAATCTCAATCTTTCCACCATCAATAACTACATCTATATACGTAATCATAGTTGAAAGGTAATCAATTTCTTTAGCATACCTTTCACTAACTTTTTTCGTGAACTCTTCAAGTGTTGCTTCACCACCCATAAATTCTGAAGTGAATGTATAATTTCTACCAATAATCTTATCTACAACACCCGGATTATATACGAGATTATTATATTTTGATGTTGCTAACTGGTACGTCGAAGTATTATCAGAAGATAATGAGCGTAATAATTTGTTTGCTGCCCCTTTTTTCTTTTTTACCTCATCTTGCCAGTCTCTGTATTCGGGGTCATACTCAATCTTCTCTCCATCATGTAGTGAAAATTGGTGTATCACCTCCAATTTTTTTGTTACTTCTACTAAATCTTTTACTTGAGACTCTAATTTATCATCCAGAGTCGTTCCATTTTCAGTTAATGCCCGTTGTGCTTCAATTGCATAAATTGCTTCGTTAATATCGCCATTGCTAGGTAATTTTTTATTTAATTCTCCCAATCTCTGACTTATCTTATCTGTTGTTTCAGAAAGCGCATCATAGGCTTTTTTATACTCATCCATTATTTGGTCATAATCACTTTGTGTAATGTAATATTTTCCATCCTCCTCAGATGTTATAGAGTCTTTTACTGCTTTTTTCTCACTATCTCCCTTGATGTCATAATCTGTATTCGGTCTTAGTTTCAGAGCCTTTACACCATCTGTCGCAACATAACGGAGAGTAGCTAACTCATTTGCTTTTTTGAAATCATTCCAAATCTTATTAACATCTGATTCTAAAGACTCAAAATGCGTTGCAAGTTCATGAGTAGGAGTTTCAATCAGTTCCTCGTAAGCCACAGCTATTTGCTGATATTTGTATAATACAAAATATGTATTGAAAATAGCTTCCATCAATTCACCCTCAGCTTTTGCGTACTCTTGTTTCGCATTCGCTGTTGGTTCATATTCTTCCGCTTCTTCAACTTCTTTTGTTTGATTACTAAAAACATTGAATCTATCCAATAATTTTTCAACTATTACAGGTATACCACGGTATTTCATAAATTCTACAATCTGATCTTCAATCAAAACCGGGTTGGTTAATTTTCCATTTTCAGCTGCTGTAATTGTAGGTTCTTCAGATAATGACATCTGCAGGAAATTAGATGTCTTCCCTTTTTCTCCTTGAAATAGATTTCTTACAGCATCAATAAATAAACCTGTCTGTGCATCATCAACACCATTCTGTTTGAGCATAGCAGAAAAATATTTCTCAGCCTTTTTCATAAATTCTTCTGGAGATTGTACAGATGCCATCATGCCATAGAACTCTTTTAGGTCTGGATCATAATGTGCAAGGACGGTATTTAACGAAAGATCGGCAGCCGATACAGCCTGCGCCTTTGCCAGTTCCACTCTACTTAAATCTGTAAATACACTAGCAAACACTAGACACGGTACCAAGATAACTGTTAAAAAGACTGTAATAGCTCCTTTTCTTAATCCATCTTTTTTCTTTTTCTGAAATATCTTCATATGTTCACCGTTTAATTTATAAATTTCCCTATCTTTTCTGCTACATCTTTAATTTTGCCAAAAAAACCGGACATTCCTTCAGAACGCTCTACAATATCAGTAAACATTGACATATTTCTGACAAATTCTGCCGGATCTCCTACAAGAATTGTATATTCATCATAATAATGAACTTTCAATGTTTTGTTTGAGAATGGATATTTGATTGGCATTGGAATGTTGTAATCATAACTAACTTTGATTTGTGACATAATAATTGAACTTTCATAAGCCACATCCGGATTAATTGCATCAGGAGCGATACTCTTGATAATGGAATATTCTTTGATTTTACTAATTCTACTAATCAATAAGTCTTCCATCTCTTGTGCCACTTCGCTTCCGTGTCCAGAAAGGATATGTCTATATGGCTTAATGGCTGCCTTATTTCCGATCTCTGATGGAATACCACCATCTTTAAGTATCTTTACCTGCATTGGATTTTCTGCAGCAGATGCTGCATCAATCGCAGCATGCACAATCTCAAACTGTATACGTGAATGAATGTAATATATATTTCCCAGCACTATCATCATAAAGACCACAATAAAGACAATAGGAAATACAATTGTAGCCTCTACAAGAGACATAGATCCCTTTTCGGATTTTAATGTTTTGTACATCGAAATTCCCCCTTCTAAGTGCTGCTAAACTCTATAGAAGCCCGCCTGTGTTTAGACGGGCATGTGTAAAGCAGTTTTACTGAACAGCTTCTTGAGCTTTTTGATTCATTGTTTCGAATAAGCTATCTAACAATGCACCAATTTGTTTTCTAAATAACGCTGCTAATACCAGAGCGATTGCAATCAAAACAACGATTACAACTAAATCAACAGCACCCTTCTCTTCTTTCATAAAAGAGTCAAATGCGTTTTTAGCTCTGATTAAAGTAACATTAATCAAATCCATCATGTCTTCTTTCTCCTTTCATTAGACTCACAATCCGATATTGCTGAAAATCGGCACCACTACCATTGTTAATATTGCAATGAATATCAATAGCATTGGCAACAGCAATTTACTATTTGCAGCTTCGCCTTTACGACGAAGATACTGCTGTTTTAATTTCCATTGTTCTTTACTCTGTTGGATTAACATCATCGTTAAATCTTTATTACCCTTTGTTAAACCCTGAACAATGGTGGAGATAAACTTTTTTACCTCCTGTACCATGGAACGTTGTCCAAACTCATATAAAGCATCTACTTCCGGTATGCCGTTGTTCATGTTATCAACACTAATCTTCATTTCTCCGTAAAGGACACCCTCATTAGAGTTTGCTACCTTTTCCCAAGCTTCATGAAGCGTCATACCTGCGTTAACTAGTAACGCTAGCTTTGATATAACTTCGGTAAATTCATCCAGCATCTCATCTGAGCGTTTCTGGATTTTTTCTTTCATTACCGTTCCATAGTAGTAGAATGCTACACCGCCTACAACCACGAACAATAAGAACATGGATAAACTTCTAGTAAAGCAATATAGCGGCATCGCGAATGTCATTAGCGTCAGCATCATTGTAAAACGCTGTGCATATGACACTCTCAAGTAGTAATCAATATATTTCTCGCCATATAAAATTGCGATCTGTTTTCTAGCTTCTCTATCTTCCTTACGACGGAAGTCTAGCCCCAACATATTTACCAATGCATATCCCACAAAATACAATTCATGCATTGGATAATCTTCATCTCCTAAAGTTGCAAATAACGCTGCATCTTTCTTCCCCTTGAAATAAAGATATATATAGAACAGAAGAAATAGGATGCCTATCGCAATGACGACAATATCAGTTATTGTAAAAAACCCCATATTCCCTCCATCATTAAATCTTAATATCTACAATCTTCTTCGCCATCAAGTATGCTACGATGACAATCGCAATTCCGACAATCTCTGATACAAGACCAGTAACAGAAGCGTAGTTATTCGCAAAGTCTGTACTTGTAAGCTTCATAACAATAATCATTGCTAATGGAAGTACAAGCATCATATTTAACTCGATCTTTGTACCAGCGTACATTGTGATAATATCTTCTCGAACCGTAATCTTGTCACTAATGACATCGTAAGTATTACGAATAACTTCTTTGATGTTACCACCCTTGCGGTAACAGATTTCAAATACATTCGTAAAGTCCGCAATATCATCAATACCACTTCGATCAGCGAAATCTTTTAGTAATTCTTCTAATGTAATACCATTGATCAGACCTGTATTAATCACTTCTAATTCATTCATAATCATCGCACCAGATTCGTATTGATTCCCCAAATCGTCATACGAACTCTTAAATGCATCTGTTACATTTTTACCAGCATTTAGCGAAGTTGTTAATGCTTCGAGCATATCTCTAAATTGTAAAGTCAATTGACGTTTACGATTTTCACAGAGCTGCTTTGTACGAATTGGCAAGTAGAAGCGAGCTGCCAATGCGCCAAATACAACAAATAACAGAATATCAACAATCAATGTTAGTTTTGTTGCTACACCAAATTCATCTTTAAACTGGCCACCAAAGAAGGCATATCCTGCAAGGCCACCTACTACAAACCCAAGTAATGTATACAGAATCATTTCCTTCTTTGTCATGTAATAGACTTTATAATTTAACGTCTGTATGTTTGTCTTTGAGCGATAGTACTGAGGTTCTTTTTCAACAGCAGGCTTCTTTACTTTTACCTTTGGCTGTTCTTTTTGTTTCTCTTCTTTTTTCTTAAAATTAAACAGCGGTTTCATCATCTACCTCCAATAAAGCAGGCAGTTTAATTCCGGCCAGCTGGAACTTCTTTGTCTTAACAAATTTGTTCTTAGTACGTTTTAGTTCACCAACAACATGTTCAGCAGAAGTTCCTTCGCCTTCTACGAACGTGAAGATTGGGTTTAACATATATTCTCCATTTGCATTTACACCTAAAACTTCTGTAATTTCCATTGTCTTACGAGAGTGGTCACGCAAACGGGATAGGTGAATCACAATATCCAATGCACTACCAATCTGCTGACGAATTGCCATTAATGGCAATCCTTCTGCACCTTGTAGTACCATGGTTTCCAAACGGTTCATCATATCGAAAGTAGAGTTAGCGTGACCTGTAGATAAGCTTCCATCATGTCCAGTATTCATTGCCTGTAACATGTCCAGTGCTTCTCCACCACGAACCTCACCTACGATGATTCTATCTGGTCTCATACGCAAACTTGACTTGATCAAGTCTCTGATGTTTACTTCACCGGCACCAGATGAGTTAGCATTTCTTGTTTCTAGACTAACTAAGTTCTGTACACCTTCAATCTGCAATTCCGCAGAGTCTTCGATTGTAATAATACGTTCATCCTTTGGAATGAAATTAGATAGAGCGTTCAAGAATGTTGTCTTACCTGAACCAGTACCACCACATACAAAGATGTTATAACGTGCTTGAATCAATAACTCTAATAAACTTGCAATGCCTTCGTTCAATGATCCGTATTCAATTAACTTCTTCATTGTCATTGGCTCTTTTGAGAACTTACGAATTGTGACGATAGAACCATTCAATGAAATTGGAGGTAATACAACGTTTACACGTGAACCATTTGGTAAACGTGTATCTACGATAGGGTTTGCCTCTGTAACTTCACGACCCGCTTGTGCAACGATACGTTGAATAACGTCACGTAGCTTACGTTCACTTTCAAAGGTGCGTTCAATCTTTCTTACCTTACCTGCTTCTTCAACGAAAATATTCTTTGGTCCGTTAATCATGACTTCAGTAATGTTGTCATCTGTCATGATGGAATCCAACAAACCAAATCCACGGATAGAAGAATAAATTTGTTCCGCGATCGCTACTCGTTGTTCGATAGAAACATATACGTTCGCTAGTCTGATTTCTACTAGATTTTCAATCTTCTCGCGCAGTTCATTATCAGATAATTCCTTTAAAGGGAAATTATTCATTACTTCATTTTTTAATCGCTCGACAAACTGTTCAAGTTCTTCCGCTCTCATATTCCCGTTATCCCCCAATCATTATTTATAGAATGTGATCAAATACATCTAACTTAGATACCCAAGAAACAACTTGCGCTCTATGATCACCTTTCACTTTATTGATATAACCAACAACCTGTACATCATTCATCTCTGCAGCGTTAGACTGGCTTCCAAACTTGGAGTAAAGAACCTTTGTCTTACGCATAAGATGTTCAACTTTGTTATCACTGATATTTTGTAATTCAAATAACTTATTCTGTAGTTTATTTCTGCCGATTTCAGTTCCATCCGCAATCATCACTACACAATCAGCCAATTCAAATAATGTATCTCTAATTTCATCAGAACATACATCTGTATCTACGATTACACGGTCATAATTCCCCGAATTACAAATGACGTGTAATAGTGTCTTAACATCTTCAGACTTCATTTCATTAAAATCCATGATTGTCTTAAATGGAGCATAATACGCAACACCCTTATCATTGGATACATATGCCTCTAACTTTAGACTTAAATTTGCACGATTACTCTTAATCGCATACAACACTTCTGAAAGTGTTGTGTTTGAATCCTGTGCAAGTACATCTCGTGTATAACCATTCTTCTCTAAATCTAAATAGAAAACTTTATGTCCCTGTTCAGCCATGTGTAGCGCAGATCCAATCGCAGCTGTGGAAGTACCTAAACCGCCGCTCGCTCCATGGAATAAAATAATAGGACTTTGAGAGCCTGACAAACTATATGAAACCTTTGTATCAAGTTCAGCACATAAGCTCTTAACTTCTTTGCAGATGAGATCGACACGTTGGTACTTGCATACTGCAGGGAAACCATTTACCTCAGTAATATCTAATGATTCTGTCAAACACGCAACCTGTGTATTCTCTCTTCTTAAATCATCCCCTAAGAATTCTTCGTTTACTAAAACGACATCCATTCTTTGATTCTTGAAAATTTCAATAAATGCATCACGCTTTGAGAATGTGTATATCTCAATTTCATTTGGATACTTCTTATTAAACACAGAAGAGATTTTACTTAAATACTTCTCATCCGTATCAACCATTGCTAACTTGATCTTCATAAGTTCGCCTCCCTTATCTATTTATTTTAATGCAAATTTATATATGATTCAAAGTCAATTTTGATATCCTGTTGTAATTTTTTACATAAATTTAATTTGTTGTATTACACAATTTATTGACAGTTAAATTTCAGCCCATCAATACTAGCTTTTTGGCATTATCAAATGTTTTCAATCAGTTTTCATTTATTACAGTTTCCAAAACTAATTTTATTAATATTTTATTAAGTACCCCCAAAGTAATGAATTTATACTCTAAAAATCACAATAACAATACAGTCTTTATGAAGCTTTTATATTCACTCACATTTATAGACTCCTAATATATTATTTGTGATTTTTAGTGACAGTTTCCAAATACTGAATCAAATTTATAAACTATGTACTCCCTAAATTATATTCTAATGATAATTCAGACATGTACACACATGCATCATCTTGTATACATGCAATCATATAATTGCTTATTCTTTCGTAAATAACACTTCTTTGCATACTTTAAAGAAGTTTGGCTTATTGCCATAGTTCAATGTTCCCCAACGATAGATGCGAATAGATAGTCTTGCAAATAAGTAAATAAATACCACTGTCAATAATGTTGAGCCAATCACTTCATATACTGCAACTGTTGTAATTGCATTACGTATCGGCATTACCATAACCGAGAAGAATGGAATCCATGAAGAAATCTTCAGAATAATTGAATCTCCACCTTGTAAAGCAGACATCGCAATCATATAACTTGTGATAAACAGGAACATAACTGGACTTATCGCACTGTTTACATCTTCCATTCGAGATACTACTGAGCCTAAAGCCGCAAAGATAAACATATACAGTAGTAAGCCAAGAATGAAGTAGAACACATACATCCCTAACATAGATAAATCCAGCATCTTCTTTGTCATCATCAGAATATCCATTGGATACATATTTCTGAAGATAAAATAGGATATCACAGCAGAACTTGCGATAACAAGCATCTGTATGACAGAAGCACATGTAATTGCTAATACCTTTCCGATAATCAGATTCTTTGGATTTGTCGTTGTAATCAACAATTCCATTGTTCGGCTATCTTTTTCTCTTGCGACTGCTGTAGCTACGATAGAACCGAACATTAAGATTACAGAGTATAGCGTGATAATATAAATAAACGCAAGTAGATATTGTGTTGATGTATCGCGGCCAAGCACCTCTTCCTCAGCATTAATTTCAACATTATTCATGGATTGATACTCGTTATAACTGATACCCTTCTCACTAAACTTTTGTGCAATTAAATGATCTCTTAATACAGAGTTTAGTGCTTGATCCATACCACTAACAAACCCTTTATCATGGAAGTAAGTCTTGTAGTGGTCATAATCATAGATTGCATAACCTTTTGTTTCTTTACCGCTCTTTACCGCTTCTTTTAAAGCATCTTCAGTTGGATATAAACTTGACTCTTCAATACGAAGTTCTTTAACGATTTCTTCGTTAGGAACATAATAACCACCCGGAACATATTCGTTCAGATATGAAGCACCCTCAGAGCTTTCAAATTCCGTTTGCTTTTTAAATTGATTTAGAATCGCTGGAGCTGCTGCGCCACCAAAGGCAACTATCGCTAAGATAATTGTAGAAATAATCACAACTCTTTTTTTAATCTGTTGGAAAAATTCAAATTCGAATACAGTTCTAAAGTTACGCATTTGCTTCACCTCCTACTTTGTTTACGAAGATGTCTTGTAAACTAGGGCGATATTGTCCGAATGAGATAATTTCATGTACATGATTTAGTAATTCTTGCAAAATTTCATTTGAAGTATGCTGGGCATCTTTTGTAATCAGATATTCATCATTTACTTTTTGGAAATCCAATCCAAATTTATTTCGCAAAATATCTTCTACAGTAATAGAGTCTTCAGAATGAACGCGAAGTACTAACTTATCTTCGCCTTCTTTTCTCTTAATCTCTTCTAAATCGCCACTAATGATGATATTACCCTGATCAATGAGAGTAATTTCGTCACACATTTCTTCTACATATGCCATTTGGTGAGATGAAAAGATAACGAGTTTCCCTTTTGAAACTGCTTCTTTAATCGCATCTTTAAAGATTTGAGCATTAACAGGATCTAGCCCAGAGAAAGGCTCGTCAAGAATGATAATATCTGGATTATTGATGAATGCCTGCGCAATCTGAATCTTCTGTTGATTACCTTTGGATAATGTTTCTAACTTTTTATTTGTATAATCTTTCAGTCCAAAGTAATCAATCCAATACTCAGCTTCTTCAGCAGCCTTTTTAGTATCTGCCCCTTTTAACTTCGCAAAGTATGCCAACTGATCTTTTAAAGATACCTTCGCATACATTCCACGTTCCTCTGGCAGATAACCAATATGGTTTTGGTTTACATCAAATGGTTTTCCATCCAATAAGAATTCACCTTCTGTTTGTTTGAATACATTCATTAAACAACGGAATGTTGTTGTTTTACCTGCACCATTTCTCCCAAGGAAACCCATTGCCTTACCGCTTTGCACGGTAAAACTAATTCCATGGAGAATTTCCTTCTTATCGAAGGATTTTTTAATTCCTTTTACTTCTAATATCATAAATACCCCTTTCATTTCCAAGGAAATACAATAGTCAAAACAGGAATACTCGTACATCTACAATACGAGTATTTTGTTATAAACTGATTATATTCTCTATTTGACCAAAGGTCAATATATTATACAAATGTTTATATTTGTCTTGATTTAAGAATTCCAGAACCTAAGTGTATCTGATTACCATCCAACAAATATTGTTTTATGACACGCTGTAGAGATGTTTCTTCTCTCAAGTTATGAAAGTCACATTCTGTTATTTGATATACAAAATCTAAAATATCCTGAACACAGTCATATCCTTCAGAAACATCAAATAATTCATAAAACCGATAAATATTCGAATCCTTTGAAACGAGTTCATGAATCTCAGGGCTTAATAGCCATGAATCACAAACATATTGAAAGTTATCAATCTTGAAATAATCTTTAATCACATTCTTTGCGCGATGTATTGAATCTAACACTTTTGAAATTTCGAGTTTCTCATCAGATGGAATATGGATTCGCATTGTCTGTTGATCTACATATTCATATTGCAGTCGCCCAACTTCCACTAGGCGAACATTGATAAAGTAAGTTCCCCAGACCATTTGTGTGATACGTATCGAATCCAATCCTCTCGAGATAATGTCCTTTGTAAGTACTTCTTTCATTCTTGCTTTGTGAATGGATTGTTGTAGCGCATCAAAGTGATGTTCTTCCATATTTCTTTGATGCAGTTGATATCCACATAATAGCGCAATGCAAGTCACATACGGATGTACTGGCTCATGGAATAAATCTTCAGTAGTTTTCATTGACCATAAATGATTTATTTTCTTTGTTTTATCAACATACAAAATATCTAGTAGTTCTTGAAATGTACGTTTTAAAGTAACACTTTCATTAATATCATTCATGCATGCATAACAATTTTCGTGATACCAAGACTCTTTTATATCATAATAAGATAATGCACAATCAATCATTTCTTTATTCATATAAATCTACAATCTTCAATAAGTTATTCACAATCATTGTATCCTCATACAGCGCTGTAACTGGAGTATTCTCATCTAGATATAAAATTCTTTTAATCCCTGCATTCTT
>JABZMB010000070.1 GCA_015256455.1 Solobacterium sp.
GGCAATGATCGTATCCCCAGAAGATGTTGAAAAGACAATATCTATCTTGAAAGAAAGTGGTATAGACGCATATCAGATTGGAGTCATGGAAGAGGGCGACCATTCGGTCGTTATCCACGAATGATTAATATTGCAGTACTTGTCTCAGGTGGAGGAACAAACCTACAAGCACTGATTGATGCACAAGGAAAAGTATTACAACATGGTAAGATAAAACTAGTCATTTCATCAAAACCAGATGTGTATGCATTACAACGTGCTGAACAAGCAGGAATAGAACACTGTGTTATCGCAAAGCGTGATTACGTAACACAAGAAGAATTTTCGAATGCAATATTACAGCAATTGCAATCATATCAAATTGATATGATTGTACTGGCAGGATATCTTTCGATTTTGGATGAGACAGTTATTCATGCATATCCAAATCGTATCATCAATATTCACCCATCCTTAATTCCTTCCTTCTGCGGGAAAGGATACTATGGATTAAAAGTACATGAAGCTGCACTTGCATATGGTGTAAAAGTTACAGGTGCTACCGTACACATCGTGAATGAAATACCAGATGGCGGAAAGATCCTACTCCAAAAAGCAATAGATATCTTGCCATTCGATACACCAGAAACACTACAACAAAGGGTCATGGAAGAAGCTGAGTGGATATTATTACCACAAGCTACGGAAATGATTGCGAAAGAGATAGAAGGGAAATAACATGCAGGCAAAAGACTTAAATGAATACCTAGGAAGTAAAAGCTATCCTGGAAGAGGAATTGTAATTGCACGTACACCATGTGGCAGAAAGATGCGTATCGCATACTTCATTATGGGACGTAGTGAGAATAGTAGAAATCGAATCTTTACAAAAACAGAGGATGGCATTCGTACAGAAGCGTATGATATTACAAAATTAGTAGACCCTTCTTTGATTATCTATTCTCCAGTTAGAAAATTAGAAAATACATTGATTGTCACAAATGGTGATCAAACAGATACAATCTATGAAAACATGCAGGCAGGTAAAACTTTTGAGGAAGCTTTACGTCTACGTACGTTTGAGCCAGATGAACCAAACTATACACCACGTATTTCTGCAGTGATAAATGGATTTAACTATCAGATGTCAATCTTAAAGAGTGCAGAAGGTAATCCGGATAGTACGCGTCGTTACTTCTTTGACTATACAGATGAGTTACCGGGATATGGACGTATTATTCATACATATCAAAATGATGAGAATCCACTTCCTTCATTTGAAGGTGAACCAGTACTCGTAAAGTTAGTTAAAGAATCTTTTGAAACATATGCGCAACATATGTGGGAAAGTTTGAATGAAGACAATAAGATTTCACTATATGTAACACAGATTGAACCGGGCAGTGATGAAGTAAAAACAATCATCTTTAATAAGAACCAATAGGAGAGGCATTTATGACAAAAGAAATCGCATTAAAGTACGGCTGTAATCCAAATCAGAAACCGGCACGCATTTACTTAAATGATCAAGAGTTGCCAGTAACTGTTTTGAATGGTAAGCCTGGATATATCAATTTCCTAGATGCCTTAAATAGTTGGCAACTTGTTAAGGAACTTAAAGAAGCGACAGGATATCCAAGTGCCGCAAGTTTCAAGCATGTTAGTCCTGCAGGTGCCGCAATTGGAACACCATTAAGTGAAGTAGAAAGAAAAATTTATTTTACTGGTGATGAAGAATTATCTATGCTTGCATGTGCATATGTAAGAGCACGTGGCGCAGATCGTATGAGTTCTTATGGTGATTTTGCGGCTTTATCTGATATTTGTGATAAAGATACAGCATTACTATTAAAGAAAGAAGTATCTGATGGTGTTATCGCACCGGGATATACGGAAGAAGCGCTAGAAATCTTGAAAGAAAAGAAAAAGGGTAATTACGCTGTCATTCAAATCGATCCAACTTATGTTCCAGAAGAGATCGAAAGAAAACAAGTGTGTGGAATCTACTTTGAACAAGGTAGAAATGATGTACATATCGATAAATCATTACTTACAAATTTTGTGACGAAAAATACAGAACTCACAGAACAAGCAAAACTAGACCTATTGATTGCTATGATTACACTGAAGTATACACAATCCAACTCTGTTGTATATGCAAAGGATGGACAAGTCATCGGTGTTGGTGCAGGACAACAATCCCGTATTCACTGCACAAGACTTGCAGGAAGTAAGGCAGATAACTGGTGGTTACGTCAACACGAGAAAGTGTTGAACTTACCGTTTAAAGAAGATATTCGAAGAGCAGATAGAGATAATACAATCGATATTTATCTTTCGGAAGATTATGAAGATGTATTACAAGATGGTGCTTGGCAGCAGTTCTTCACAGAACAACCATCTGTATTTACTAGAGAAGAAAAGAAGGATTGGATTAAGCAACAGAGTGATGTAGCACTAGGCTCTGATGCATTCTTCCCATTTGGAGATAATATCGAAAGAGCACACAAGAGTGGTGTGAAATATGTAGTACAACCAGGTGGTTCCATTCGTGATGACCATGTTATTGATACTTGTGACAAGTACGATATTGTCATGGTATGTAATGGAGTACGTTTATTCCACCACTAAGAGGAGATAGTCTATGAAGGTTTTGGTAATTGGTTCCGGTGGTCGTGAACATGCAATCATACGTAAACTAAAAGAGAATCCTACAATTGAGGAAATTATCTGTGCACCTGGCAATGGTGGTATTGCGAAAGATGCCAAGTGTATTAATGTCAGTGCAATCGATTTAGCAAATATGGTAGAACTTGCTAAAAATGAGAAAGTTGATTTCTGTGTGGTAACACCAGATGATCCTCTTGCGATGGGAATGGTTGATATTCTTGAAATGGAAGGAATTCCTTGTTTTGGACCAAACGCAAATGCGGCAATCATAGAATCGTCAAAAGTATTTGCAAAAAACTTAATGAAAAAGTATCAGATACCAACAGCTGGTTATGCAGTATTCTCTGATGCTCAAGAAGCAATAAACTACATTCGCACACAGAACCGTTATCCAACGGTCTTAAAGGCTGATGGCTTGGCCCTTGGTAAAGGTGTATTGATTGCACAGACAGAAGAGGAAGCAGTTCAAGCAGTCAATGAATTAATGGTTGATCAAGCTTTTGGACAAGCTGGTAAACAAATCGTTATAGAAGAATTTATGACAGGTCCAGAAGTATCTGTACTAGCCTTTACAGATGGACATGTTGTAGTACCAATGGTATCTTCCATGGATCATAAACGTGCACTAGATAATGATGAAGGATTGAATACTGGTGGTATGGGTACCATAGCACCATCCCCATTCTATACAAAAGAAATTGCGGATACATGCATGAAGACAATCTTCCTACCAACCGTTGAAGCGATGAAACAGGAAGGAAGACCGTTCAAGGGCTGTCTATACTTTGGCTTGATGTTAACACCAGAAGGGTCAAGAGTTGTGGAATACAACTGCCGCTTTGGAGACCCAGAGACACAAGTTGTATTACCTCTATTAAAGACAGACTTATTAACTATCATGCGTGCAGTCCACGATGAGAAATTATCAGAACTAATGATTGAATGGGAAGATAAAGCATGTGCTTGTGTCATCCTAGCAAGTGGTGGATATCCACAGAAATATCATAAAGGATATGAAATTAGCGGTTTAGATGACTATGGACAAGTTGAAGGTGTAACCATTTATCATGCAGGTACTGCATGTAGAGATGGCAAGTACTATACAAATGGTGGACGTGTACTAGGTGTAAGTGCGGTTGGCGATACACTAGAAGAAGCACTTCGAATCTCATATGAAAAGATCAAAGAAATACAGTTTACAGATATGCACTATCGTACAGATATCGGCAGAAAGGTGGTAAAACAATGACAGTATTCCGTTGTTTTGTGGAAAAGAAACCTGCATATGCAGTAGAAGCGAAATCCATATTAAATGATTTACACGTTGCATTACGCAACCAAAATGTTGAAGCTGTACGTGTTTTAAATCGCTATGATTTAGAAAATGTAGATGAGGAAGATTACATTGCCGCAAAGTATACGATTCTTTCAGAACCTCAAGTAGATTTCTTCTATGAAGAAGAAGCACCTACACCAGATTATGATGAATATATTCTTGCGACAGAATACTTACCCGGACAGTTTGATCAACGTGCAGACTCTTGTGCACAGTGTATTCAACTTAGCTCCATGAAACAAAAACCTACTGTAAAAACAGCGCGTCTGTATTACATCAAAGGCAAACTTACAGATGATGAAAAGAAATTGATTGAAGAGACTCTGATTAATCCAGTGGAGGCTCGTATTGCAAGTTTAGAGAAACCAGAGACGATTATCATGTCTTTTGAAACACCAGAACTTCCACCGGTGATTGATGGTTTTATCGAACTTGATGAAGAAGGCTTAAAGAAATTTCTAAAGGAACATGGACTTGCGATGGATTTAGAAGATCTCAAGTTTATGCAAGAATACTTCCAAAAAATTGAATGTAGAAACCCAACAATTACAGAAGTACGTGTCATCGATACGTATTGGTCAGACCATTGTCGTCATACAACATTCCATACTGTTATTGATGATGTAGAGATTCAACCTGAATATGTAAAAGACACTTATCTAAACTACTTAAATTTGCGTAATCATATTTACGAAGGTCGTACACCAAAGCCAGTATGCTTAATGGATTTAGGTACAATTGGAGCTAAGGCATTAAAGAAATATGGGAAGTTAACAGATTTAGATGAGTCAGAAGAAATTAATGCATGTTCCGTCAAGATTAAGGTTGATGTAAATGGTGAAGATCAGGATTGGTTACTCATGTTTAAGAACGAAACACATAACCATCCTACGGAAATTGAGCCATTTGGTGGGGCAGCAACCTGTCTTGGTGGTGCAATTCGTGATCCACTTTCAGGACGCAGTTATGTATATCAAGCAATGCGTGTAACAGGTGCTGCTGACCCGTTAAAACCAATTAACGAAACAATGAAGGGTAAACTGCCACAGCGTAAAATTGTGACGACTGCAGCAGCTGGATATAGTTCCTACGGTAATCAGATTGGCCTAGCAACAGGATTAGTACGTGAGATTTATCATCCGGGATATGTTGCAAAGCGCATGGAAGTTGGTGCTGTCGTCGCGGCTGCACCAGAAGAAAATGTGGTTCGTTTAAGACCAGAACCAGGTGATGTTGTCATTTTATTAGGTGGGCGCACAGGACGTGATGGTTGTGGTGGTGCAACAGGTTCTTCAAAGTCGCACAATATTGAATCATTAGAAAGTTGTGGGGCTGAAGTTCAAAAGGGTAATGCACCGGAAGAGCGTAAGCTACAAAGATTATTCCGTAATCCAGAAGCTGCCAAACTCATCAAACGTTGTAATGACTTTGGTGCAGGTGGTGTAGCGGTAGCCATTGGTGAACTGGCAGATGGATTAGTGATTGATTTAAATAAAGTTCCAAA
>JABZMB010000020.1 GCA_015256455.1 Solobacterium sp.
AAAAATATGACAATGTGATTACTGCAGAGTCAATTTCTGAACTAGGTGATAAACTAGGTATCAAATTAGCGATATCTGATGTACATGGCAAAACGGATGGTAAATTCTATGCGATTAAAGGTGCGGCGTACGCATATTCCACAAGCGGTGGTTTAGATGTGGATACAAACTTTAATGTATTAACAGCAGATCAAAAACCAATTCCAAATGTATATGCGGTTGGAAATGATTCCATGGGTGTGTTATTTGCGTCTGGGAAAGCATGTGTTACCTATGGTGGTGCAGCACAAGGTTATGCATTAACCTCTGGACGTTTAGCGGGGTATTACGCTGCACAAAATACCAAATAAACCAAAGAGCTCTCGAGCTCTTTTTCTATGTTAAGATAGAAGAAATAAAGGAACTTTTCTATGACACAATGTGATATCAAAGCAATTTTCTTCGATGTGGATGGTACGTTAATTTCACATCGCAAACATGCAGTACCAACTTCTACAATTCATGCAATTTCACGTTTGCGTAAACAGGGGATACTGACATTTGTTGCTACAGGTAGACATCCAATTGAATTAAAAAAATTACTACCAGATAACCTAGAGTTTGATGCATATCTTTGCCTCAATGGTATGTATTGTTTTAATGAAAATGAAGTCATTAGTACTAAACCAATTCCTAAAGAGGATATGAAAGGACTGCTACAATTATTAGATAAAACAGCTTTTCCATGTACATTCATTACACAGGAAGAAATGTATATGAATTACGCAAATGATTTAGTAGTAGAAGTGCAGCGTGATATTAGTTCTGATGTTGCTGAAATAAAAGATATTTCAAATGTATTACAAGAAGAAATCTTACAAGTAATACCATATGGATTAGATGATACGCAGATAAATGAAGTGCTAAAAAGAATGCCACATTGTAAAGCAACATCATGGCACGAGCGTGCTAGAGATATCATCGTTAAAAATGGTGGTAAAGATATCGGTATCAAAGAAATATTGCAGTACTACAATTTAGAACTGTCCGAGATTATGGCTTTTGGTGATGGAGATAACGATGTAAAAATGTTAGAGATTGCAGGAGTTTCTGTTGCGATGGGAAATGGAAACGCTAATGTAAAAGCTGTTGCAGATTATATAACAGATGATATTGATGAGGATGGAATTGAAAAAGCACTTTATCATTATGGTATCTTTCATGAAACACTCATAAAAAAGGGATAATCAATACCATATAATAAGACTAGAAAGATGGTGAAGTATGAAAGTAATTCTAAATGGTATTGCAATCCTGCTGATTATATTTGTGAGTGGTTGGTTGCTGTACTATGCTAAACACAATCATGATCCAATGGGAAACCGAATTGATGCAGAAAAAACGTATATGCTTGTAGGTTGCGGGATTGGTGCTGTGATTGGTATACTATGTGGTATATATATGATTGGTTCAGTTACTTTAGGCATTGGACTAGGCATGTTAGTAGGGATGATGATTGGAATTACAGTACCAAAGATAAAGAAGAAGGAGAAAACATGGCAGCAGAAGTAAAAAAGGAAGTTTCATTTGATGTATTTGGACAACTAGATTTTCGTGCAGGTACAATCTTAACAGTAGAAGATGTAGAAAAATCTACAAAGTTAACGAAGTTAACAGTTGATCTTGGCGAGGATAAGCCTCGTACAATCGTATGTAGTCTTCGTGAAGTACGTGAAGATTATAAGACGGTTGAAGGAAAGCAGGCATTATTCCTAGTGAATCTTGCACCAAGAAAAATCATGGGAATTGAATCCCATGGTATGTTAGTGACACTTGGTTACGATGATGGTATTGCGGATACATTATTATTCCCAGAGCATTCATTACCAAATGGCACAAGAGCTTCTTAATCAAATAGATAGTTCATACCGATGTATATCTGATATGCATCGGTATTTTTGTGATAATTAGTAGTTATAATTGCTTTGGTTGTATTCAAATTAGGCTATGATATAATTTGCTTGTTAGTATAGACTAACTTAGGTAATTTATCTGTATGTAATTTGCATGTTTTTCATTGTGAAAAGGATGGTGTGAACACATTAGTGGTATGTTTGTAACATTCGCGTTACAATTGGAAAATAGTATAGAGAATCAAGATAAATGATTCTTCTTACATAAGCAAAATTACACAGATCGTGTGATTGATATTTATTTGCATAGGGAGAGAATATGAAAAATATCGCAAAGAAATTATTTGCTACTGTCTTATCTGTAGCACTTTTGGCAGGATGTGCGCCAACAACAAAGAAAGAGTCCTCAGCACCAGCCGAAACTCCAAAGGTAGTCGAACCAGTTGATGTAAATGTAGCGGCTTTAAAGGGTCCTACATCTATGGGGATGGTTCAAATGATGAAGGAAAATGATGAAGGTAAGATTACTTCAAACAATTATAAGTTTGAAATCCTATCTGCAGTTGATGAAGTAACTCCAAAGATTGTAAAGGGTGAAGTAGATATTGCGGCTGTTCCAGCAAATCTTTCATCCGTACTTTATAACAAGATGGAAAAGAACTTACAGGTATTAGCGATTAATACATTAGGTGTTCTATATATCTGTGAAACAGGAGATTCTATCCATTCTGTAGCAGACTTAAAGGGTAAGACAATTTACGCTAGTGGTAAGGGTGCAACTCCAGAGTATGTACTTAACTACATTTTAGAAAAGAACGGACTTCAGGTTGGTACAGATGTAATGATTGAGTGGAAGAGCGAGCATGCAGAATGTGTTCAGGCTTTAGCACAAGATCCAAATGCTATAGCAATGTTACCACAACCATTTGTAACTGCAGCTTCAGCTAAGAATGATAAGATTCACTCAGCATTAGACTTAACAAAAGAATGGGACGCAATTCAAGCAAACGAAAAGAATAAGAGTTCATTAATCACTGGTGTTGTAGTAGCTCGCAAGGACTTCGTAGAAGCACACCCAGAAGCTGTAATGGATTTCTTAGAGAAGTATGCAGCTTCTATCAAGTATGTAAATGAAAATAACGATGAAGCAGCGAAAATGATTGAATCCTATGATATCATTGCGGCAGCAGTCGCTAAAAAAGCATTACCATTCTGCAACATTACATATATCGATGGTAAGGATATGAAAGAAAAACTATCAGGTTACCTCAATGTATTAAATGAGCAGAATCCTAAGTCTGTCGGTGGCAGCTTACCGGAAGATGATTTCTATTATGGAGCTAACTAAATCAAAGATTAAAATTTGGACAATACTGTTTTGGCTACTCGTATGGCAAGCCGTCAGTATGATATTAAATCAGGAGATACTACTGGTATCTCCTTTTACCGTTGTTCTTCGATTGATGGAATTACTAAAGACAGTAGATTTCTATCAATCGATTTTGCGTTCCTTATTGAATATTAGTTTTGGCTTTCTCATTGCGATGGTCGTAGGGATTTTAATGGCTGTATTTGCCGCAAAGCATAACTGGTTTAAACAATTGCTAGCACCACTTATCTTTACAGTTAAATCGATTCCTGTCGCGTCATTTATTATCCTTGTGTTGATTTGGGTACGTTCTGCACAATTATCTATTGTGATTTCTTTCTTAATGGTCTTTCCAATTTTCTATGAGAATGTACGAAAGGGTATTGAGATGTGTGATCAACAATTATTAGAGATGGCTGATGTGTTCGAACTATCTAGTTTTACACGTATTCGATATATCTATATATCTAGTATTCTTCCATACTTTCAGAGTGCATGTTCATTGGCCTTAGGTCTTGCATGGAAATCTGGAATTGCGGCAGAAGTCATTGGTCTACCAAAATTTTCAATTGGAGAACATTTACAACAAGCCAAAGTATATTTTGATACAGCGGACTTATTCGCGTGGACATTGGTGATTATTCTCTTAAGTACAGTATTAGAAAAACTGGTGATGGCTTTGATACGTATGATTATCAAATACATAGAAACGGAGTGTCTATAATGGATACAATTCAATTACATGATATTTCTAAAACATTTGATGAACATCCAGTTTTTGTAGGTTGGAATCATAACTTTGAAACTGGTATGGTACATGTACTCAAAGGCCAATCTGGTTGTGGAAAGACAACATTGTTAAGAATGTTGATGGGATTAGAAACACCTGATTCTGGAACCATGACATCACTACAAAACTATCGTAAAGCAGCTGTATTTCAAGAAGATAGACTCTGTGAAAATTTGAGTGCCATGCAGAATGTTTTGATGGTCGTTCATAATCATTCTAAGAATGATTTATTAGATCAGTTAAAAGAAGATTTTAAGCAAGTAGGCCTTGATGATATCTACCAAAAGGTATCCACATTATCTGGTGGTATGAAGCGTAGAGTCGCAATTCTACGTGCAATGTACGCAGATGCAGATATCATATTCTTTGATGAACCTCTCAAAGGATTAGATGATACGACGAAAGAAAAAGTCATGCTGTTCATCAAGGAACGAATCAAAGGTAAGACAGTATTCTGGGTAACACATGACGCAGATGAATATACTATTTTTGATAAATATCAGCTACATGAATTATAATGAATGTAGCTTTTTATATGAGGGATAAAAAACATGTTTAATCAGAAACTGATTTATCTAAAGGTATATGCAAATAATTGTAAAGATGCATTGCTATTTCAAAGTGAAGATATATCTATAAAACCAAAAGATATTGTGATGATTTCTTTGCATGGAAATGAAGTACCTGCAATGGTTGTACAAGTTTTTCGTAAGATAAAGAAAACTAATATTAAGCCAGAGTTTATCTTACGCAAAGCAGGTTTCTTTGAAAAAAATAAATTATCCAAGGATGTTCGCAATCGAGTGAAGAACGAAGAATTTGCCTGGATTGATGAGATTGAACATTGGAATGCGATGGATTAGGAATGAGATTATATGAAGCCAGAGATTAATAAAATGATTGATGCACAACAAGATGAGATGATTGCATTCGGCAAAGAGTTGTTTATACATCCAGAACTTGGTTATAAAGAATTTGAAACAAAGAAGCTTGTTCAAGAAGAACTTGAAAAGTACGGTATTAACGTGGAGACAGAATACTTTGAGACAGGATTCCAAGTTAGTATCGGACATGGAAAACCTCATATCGGGTTGATTGCGGAATTGGATGCGATTCCTGTAGAAGGACATCCATGCTCAAATCCAAAGGACAATGCAGCACATGCATGCGGACATAGTACACAAGTTGCGATTATGGTAAATGCAATCATTGCATTAAAGAAGTCAGGTTTATTAGAACAGAAAGGTAAAGTTACACTGTTCTTTACACCGGGTGAGGAATATACGGATTTAGATTATCGTCGTAAACTTATCCAAGAAGGAAAGATTCAATTCATTGGTGGAAAGATGAACATGCTAGAAGCAGGTGTATTTGGAGATTGTGACTGTATCATTCACTTACATGCGATGGGCTCTGAATATGCATATGGTTATGGCTCCTCTCTAGCAGGTTTTAAGTACAAGAAGATTATCTTCAAAGGGAAAGCATCACATGCAGGAGTACTTCCACATTTAGGTATCAATGCACTCAATGAATTTACACTATTCAATACAGCTTTAGGAATGTTGCGTGAGACCTTTGAGGAAAAGGATATGGTACGTGTACATGGGATTCTTACAAAAGGTGGAGACACAATAAATAGTGTACCTTCAGAAGTAATCTATGAATGTTATATTCGTACTTTAAACCAAGATAAGTTATTGGAAATTGATCACCAGATTACATCGATGGCACAACACTGCGCTGCTGCACTAGGTGGTACGGTGGAATTTGCGGATATGATAGGATATCTACCATTTACACCAAACCCAGTACTCAGCGAAGTTGCACATCAGAATATTTTGGATTACACAACAGAAGATAAAATTATTGCAAATGAAAGAAGTATTGCCGGTGGAGATGTAGGTGATGTGTCTTGTTTCTATCCGATGATTCAATTTGGATACAATGGTTTTAGCGGTGCAATCCATGGAGTTGATTTCAAAATCAAGGATACATACAAAGCATTTGTAGAGCCAGCAAAAATTGTATGTGGATGTATTGTTGATTTATTAGAGAAACCAGCATTAATCGAACAAATCAAAGCTTCTCATCACAGTATGGATAAAGAAGTATATAAATCATATTTACAAGGAAAATAAATTGAAGAAGAACTGCTATCAAAAAGATAGCAATTCTTTTTAAATTTTATTTGACTATCGGTCAAAAATAGATATGATTAAATTGTAAGTGATAAAGGGGGGACTCAAATGACAGATACAGAAAAGAATGCAAGCATGGTTTGTCCTAAATGTGGTGCAAACTTAGAGATAGAGGCATATAACGATAATTTTGATCAAATTGTATGTTCTTATTGTGATTATAAGAGAATCGAACCAAAGAAAAAGTCTACTGCAGAGCAGATGGACCATGAAGAAAAGATTGTTTATGCAAAAGAAAAAGGATACTTACGTGCAAATGATGAGATTGAAGAAATTAAGAAAGCACGTACACGTAAGAGAATTGCGTTAGCGTTAATATCCTTGTTGTGTGTAGTCATAGTTTTTAATTTTGTAGAAATGCTCAATCGTCCAAAGGCTGATCCTTTTGCGTATGTAACCATTGAGTGTTCTGGTATTGATGGAAATGGTAAATGTGAAATGAAATTAGGGGATGCGAAAAATGACAAAGGAGAAGTTATTGATACAAGTAAGATTAAATATGAGATTTCTAAAACAACTAATTTCTCAAATGATGATACATTAACAATTACTGCTGAAAGTGATACGTATCAACTGACAGAAAAATCAAAGATATATACAGTCAGTGGTTTAGATGAATATCTTAAAAATGCAGATGAACTCAGTCAAGATAATATTGATTTATTGGTTTCAGAAGCTTTGACAAGACAACCGGATGTTACTAAAAATGCATCTGGTGCTACATTCAATTCAGCTACAGCGAAGAAATTGATCGTGATGTCTGGAAATCAAACCAGCACAGTGTACGTTATCTCTGAGATTAACTACACATTGGATGATGGTACAAACGTTACCTATTATCTTTCTACGTACTTCAAAAATGTAGTATTAAGAAAGAATAGTAATGGTGAATATTCTCTGGCACATGGTGAATCTATGTATACCGGTAATATGATTAATCTCATTGGTAGTAGATTCTTTACAGGCTATGCAAGCCAAGAGGCAGCTGAAGCAGCAGCTAGAACAACACAAACACCAGATTCAGACTATTCCGCAATTGATTTACACTAAAATTAAAGATATCAATTTCATGCATACATGTAAATTGATATCTTTTTTATATTATGGCTATATTTGTTATAATAGGTTACAGAGGATTCTTAACATGTCATATTTCTTTCGCTATGAACCAGATGTAGTTCATAACATACCTATATTGTTGATTCGTATTTTATTTGTGGCAATTTTACTATTTGCGTATACACAAAAGAATAATAAAAAGTTATTGTGGATTTCTTTACTGCTTGGACTAGCATTACAATTTACTCTATTTCTCTGGTATTCTGGTAACGCAACGATATTTACCAAAGAAGGATTACCACTATATCATTGTCGATTATCCGCTATCATGCTTGCAGTAACATATTTATTGAAGAAAGAAAAGCTAATGCGATACTTTTCATGGCTGGGTCTTCTAGGGGCGACGATTGCATTCTCTTTTCCAGATCCTTCTCCATTTTTATGGCCACATATTACAAATATTACTTATATCTTTAGTCATATGTTATTGGGTTTATCTTCAGTTATTATTTTAACAAAAGAGGAAGCTGTATTAAGTTATAAAGATATATTCTTGTATACGATTGTGATGAATCTTGTGATTTCATTTGTAAACCATTTTATGGGAAGTAACTATGGTTATTTAAGAGCTTTACCAAAAATGTTTCCATTTGATTTTACGCCAATACAGTTGTTCTTTATACTTTCTGTTCTAATTAGTGTGATTATTTTCGTTACAGAAAAGACATATCTGTATATTTATCGCTTAAATCATAAAAATGTTGAGGAAGACATCATCATTTAATGGTAAAATAAGAAAGTATTATAGTTTTAAGAGGGAGATTTTATGGAAGATATCAAACAAGGATTTAGGAAGTACTTTAAACAAGGAAACCAGGCAATTATTCTGTCATTAATTGCTTGCATTATTGGTATTGGATTAATGACATTACCAAGAGTAATGCCAAAGTTATTGGCAAATAAGAAGAATGCCGTTATGTTTAATGCTGATGATAGTAAGCAGGATGGTAAGTATACTTACATCGATATTATCGCGATTGACGATTATAGTGCGTATCAAGGTTCTGATTATTACTATGTAGCAGTTGATACTGAGCGATTATTAAATGTAGTTAAAATTGATCAAAGTATCTACAATCAGATGAAAGAACAACAAGCATATTGGTCAACACGTGGTGATGATAAAACTGGAGAGTTGGCTCCTAAGCCATATCGTTTATATGGTGTACAGAAGTTCTTATCAGATGAATATGTAAATGCTATTGGAAATTCTTATCAGAAGACTACTGAAGAGATGCGTAAGTATATAGGTACTTATTACTTCTCTAATGGTGTTGAATATAATAAGGATATGGCTAAAACTCTATTCCTAGTAGGTATTGTAGTTGTACTATGTGGTGCTGTTTCTGCATATGAATTTAATAAGAAAAATAAGAATGTTGAAAAGACAATTGCATACCTTGAGGGTACAGGAAGACTCTACGAAGCTTGGAATGAATTACAGACATATTTACAAGTAAATAAGGATACAAACTGTATTCTTCTAGATAACTACGTTATCTCTAAGTCAGAGGGTATGATGAGACCTTACGAAGATATTCTTTGGGCATATCGTTATGTAATGAGAAGAAACTTCGTTGTAGTAAATCAGTATGCATTATGTCGCTTAGTAGATGGTGGAAAGATTCAATTAACTCCTCCAGGCTTTTTAAAGAAGGAATCGATTGAAGAAATCTTAGATACAATTGCGATGAAGAATCCTTCTGTTATGCTAGGTTATACAAACGAAAACCAACGTGCATATAAGGAAATGACAAGACGCTAAAGAAGATATGTTCTTACAGAAATGTAGGGACATATTTTTGTTTCATGACGGAGGAACTCATGAATTTAGGTATGCTATAATAGTAGCCAAATGAGAGGGGGATTCTATGATTAAAGAGCGTCAATTTTATCAACGTTTAGTAGCGATGATGATACCTCTTGTGATTCAAGAGATTATAAGTTTCTGCGTGCAGATGTTAGATACGGTCATGGTTGGATCTTTAGGCGATACGGCTGTATCTGCGGTTACTTTAGCAGGGCAGCCATACTTTATCTTTAATGTTTTTGCATTTGGATTAACATCAGCAGGTGCTGTTATGATTTCGCAGTATTGGGGACAGAAGAATATTGAGAAGATCAAACATATTATGAGTGTGATGTTATGGTCGGTTGTCATTGTATCAGTCTTATATATGGGGTTATGCTGGCTATTTCCGCGCCAACTTATCCGTCTTTTCGCAACAGATGAAAAGTTAGTTGAACTTGGTGTATCCTACCTTCAAGTAGTTGTGGTTTCTTATTTATTAAATGGATTATCCATGTGGTACTTCTCATCATTATCCGCAAAGGAAAATGTAAAGATCAGTGCCGCAGTATATACAGGTTCATTTTTTGTGAATTTGGTTTGTAACTATCTTTTAATCTATGGAAACTTTGGTTTTCCAAAGTTAGGTGTCGTTGGTGCCGCAATCGGTACGATTGTCGCAAGAGCGTTCCAGTTCGTATGTGCAAGTATTTATGCACGATATCATGAGAAGGATATTCGATTTGGTTTACGTGATATCTTTGACTTTGATAAAACTATGATTCCTACATATTTCCATTTAAGTCTTCCTGTGATTGCGGACGATTTGATTTGGAGTTTGGCAGTATCTACACAGCTAGCTATCATCGGTAGAATGAGTAGTGATTATGTCGCAGCCGCATCAATTGCCAGTGTAGCTCAACAATTTGTAATGATTCTTGTCTATTCCATGGCAAAAAGTGCTACGATTACAACAGGAAAAGCAGTTGGACAAGGTGATTATGAACGGGTAAAACAAATTGGTAGAACCTTCTTGGTATTATCTGCGTTTGTGGGTATCCTTGCATGTGGCGTTGTACTTCTCATTCGAACACCTGTATTATCTCTATATCCAAATGTAACAGTTGAGACAAAGAATCTTGCATACCAGTTTATGACTGTGATTGCGGGGATTATGTTATTTACAGGGATTGAAAATACGGCGATTGTAGGTATCTTACGTGGTGCAGGAGATATGCACTATGCTTTCCGTATCGATGCAGGATGTATGTGGCTTATTGGTTTACCAATGGGATTACTTGCGGCATTTGTATGGAAGTTACCTGTAACATATGTATACTTCTTCTTACGTTTTGATATTATTTTCAAAATTATATTGTGTATACGTCGTATCTTAAAGTGTGAGTATATTAAAGACTTTACGCGTAAAGCTGCGTCCTAGGAGGTAGTTATGTATTACGGAAATATCAAAGAATATGACATTGCGGATGGTCCTGGAGTACGTGTATCACTATTTGTATCCGGTTGTACAAATCGCTGTAAAGGTTGTTTTCAACCACAGACATGGAGTTTCTGTTATGGACAGTTATATACCGAGGAAGTAGAAAATCACATCTTAGAGGCACTAGGTAAAGAGTATATCCAAGGATTAACACTGCTTGGTGGCGAACCATTTGAACCAGAAAATCAGATAGAACTTGTGAAACTACTTCGTAAAGTAAAAGAACGTTATCCAGAAAAAGACTTATGGAGTTATACAGGATTTATCTATGAGAAAGATCTTGTAAAGGGTGGAAGAAGACACACAGAAGTTACAGATGAGATGCTTGATCTACTTGATGTTTTGATTGATGGTCCATTTGTTTGGCAGAAAAAGAATCTTCGTCTAATGTATCGTGGTTCTGAAAACCAACGTGTAATCGATCTTAAAAAAACACGTAAAGAAGGGAAAGTTATACTGCTTGTTGAATGAGAATGGAAAAAAGAATTCCATTCTCATTTTTACATGATATAGTAATTGTTGCGTGGTTTTTAGAAACTGATTCTGTTTCTTTGCGCATGTACTAAAATGTTGTATTTGGAAATAAAATATAAAAGTATTTTATCCATATTTGGTGGATAAAATAGCTATGTTTCTCTATGATTTTCAAGAGCATGGCGCATCTTTCAAGGACAACGAAATATCGAATTCTGAAGAAAGAGGAGTAGATTATGAAGAATAAGAACATCTTAGGACATTTACAGATTATCATGTCCTCATCACTATTTGGCTTAATGCCTTTATTTACAAAGATGGCATATAGCTATGGTGCAACACCGATTACTGTTGCGTTCTGTCGTTGTTTCTATGCAGCAATCATTCTTGCGGTAATGTTACCGTTTATGAAGAAGAATATCTTCTCGATTGAACGTAAACAAATCGTACCAATGTTAAAGATTGCGATTCCATTTGGATTAATTCCAGTTGCGTTATTTATTGCCTATACATATCTAGATTCAGGTATGGCAACGATTTTATTCTATACACATCCTATCTTTGTCATGGTGTTATCCATCCTGATGTATCACACATTTCCTTCTAAGAAACAAATCCTATGTATGATTTTATGTTTAGCAGGTATTGTTCTATTAAACGCAATACAAGGTGAAATGAAAGTGGTTGGTATTGCAGTCGCAATTCTAGCAGGCTTCATCTACAGCATTTATGTCATTGCGTGTGGACAGAAGGGAATTGAAGAGATTGACCCAGCGGTATTATCTTTCTGGATTAACTTGTTTGCGGCTATTGCTGTAAGTATCATTGGTATTACGACTCGACAATTAATGATTGTAACTGAGCCAATGGGACAGTTATCTATGTTTGTGCTAGCCTTACTTGTATCTGTCGTTGCAGTATTACTATTCCAACATGGTGTGTTAGTAACAGGTGGCTTAAAAGCTTCATTACTTAGTACATTTGAGCCACTTACAAGTTTATTTATTGGTATGATTGTATTCCATGAATTTTTAACGGTACGTCAATGGGTTGGTATTGTACTTGTATTAGTATCTGTCATTCTATTAGTGATTCCAGTAGGTACAAAAAAAAGAAATGTAGGTTAGCAGGGAAATACACATCTTGTACTTCCTTTTATAATACGCTTGAAAGTAAATAATATCAGTTGACGTGTAAAACGAAAAGTATTATATTTACCTTAGTTAGTTTATTGTAACTAACTGCTGAAAACTATGCCGGAAGAACTCATTGTAGAACATTGTGCACCGACATTAGCCGGTGTCAAAACAGGAAACCTGTTTAATTGTGGTTATTCTTGTAAGGAACAATTAATGAAGCAGATTGAAGAGATCAATCACCGCTTTAGAAATTGTGATCTTAAAATGACTATCCTCAGTTATCCAAAGGATCGAGCACTCATTTATCTTTATCGACCAACATGGTTGAAAACGGATTTATCCAAAGAAGAAGTTGTTTCGATACTAAAGGAAAGAGGGTATCCAATTGATGATATGTCTGCATGTATTGACGTATTAAGTCAACGTATTCAATCATCACATCAACGTGCTTTCCCACATGAAATTGGATGTTTCTTGGGATATCCAGCAGAAGATGTACGAGCTTTTATTGAGGATATTAAACCTTGTAAACTTGTTGGAACTTGGAAAGTATATGGTAATGAGGAGATGGCAAAACATTTATTCCAAATATATGAGAAATGTACATATGCATATTTGGAACATTTTGAAAAAGGAATGTCTTTAGAACAGTTAGTTAGATTTGTCTAAATTAAAGGAGGAAAAAATCATGAGTAAAGTAGCAGTTGTGTACACAAGTACAACAGGTAACACAGAAAAGATGGCTGAAGCTGTCGCTGAAGGTGCAAAGAGCAAGGGAGCAGAAGTTGTTGTATTAACAGCAGATGCATTCTCAGCTGGTGAAGTAGCTAACTACGATGCAATCGCATTCGGTAGCCCAGCTATGGGTGTTGAACAGCTTGAAGAGAGCGTGTTTGAGCCAATGTTTGCTGACGTTGAAGGTAGCCTAGCTGGTAAGAAGGTTGGTCTATTCGGCTCCTATGGTTGGGGTGATGGTGAATGGATGCGTACATGGCAGGATCGTGTAACAGCAGATGGAGCTGTATTAGTACAAGATGGTGTTATGGCAAACTATGAACCTGATGATGGAGCATTAGCACAGTGCAAAGCATTAGGTGAAGCATTAGCTTAATCAAAGATATGAAATAATAAAAACTGTCACTTTCTAGGAAGCGACAGTTTTTTTTTACTTTATTAGTTTGCGATACCATGATGAGCAGTATAACTTCCTGCTGTTAATGATGAGAAGTGATAACCATTCTGCAAGCCCCAGATGATAATACGTTCTACTGCATCGACTGAGAAACCTTTTGTATCGTGTTGTAATACAACAGAAGGGCGGTTATTTGCAGAAGCGTTTTGAACTTGGGTAATTACATTTTCATATACTTCATCTGCAGTGGAAGCTCCACCCGCATCACCACTAGATACGTTCCAGTCAAAGTAAGTATAGCCCTTTAAAGCAGCCTGTCTTACTAAGGCTGTCATAATACCTGCAGTATAATTACGACTAACGGTATTGGAAGATCCACCAGGGAAACGGAATAGATTTGCGTATGTTCCTGTCTGTTGGTAGATGATGTTATTCATTGCGTTAAAGTCATTCCAGAAAGCATCTGTACTAGAGTATACATTTGAATAATTATGTGTATATGAGTGTTCCCCAACAACATGACCTGCTTGTACTTCCTTTTGAATCATATAGATGTAATCGGGTTGTAAAGCAGTTACGAAGAAGGTTGCTGGAATATTGTACTTAGCAAGTACATCTAATAGACGTTGCGTATGTGCACTTGGTCCATCATCAAATGTTAAATAAATTGTTTTATTGTCTTCTGCTTGAATCTGATTTGCAGGAAGATTCTGTACGTGTACGACACGCTGCACAGTTGTTTCGTTGTTATGGGAATCCTTGCATGTATATGTAAGTGTATAATCACCAGGAGTATTAACATCGACACTACCAGTAACGACTGTATTTGCTGTGATATCTCCATCTAAATCATCGATTGCAGTATATGAATCCGCAAATTCATTTCCACGAATCCACGTCACATCATTACCACCAACAAGTGTAATTTCAGGACCCTTACGATCGTCGTAGACAATCTTACGTTCTTCAGTAGCTTTATTTCCATGTGAGTCGATAACCTTATACGTTACAACACCATCTTTTTCTTCACGTATAACTTTATCAGTTAAATCACCATCATAATTATCAATTGCAGTATAGCCTTCTTCTTCATATGGATGATTGAAGAGGGTATAACTATCTGGGTTTGATGTTAGTGTAATTTTAGGAGCTGTTGTATCTTGCACAACAACCGTGCGTTCTAAATCAGCCTTTAATCCATCTTTTTCAGCAGTATACTTGATTTTATATGAGCCTAACTTACTTGTATCAACAGTACCTTTGCTTTTTACTTCTAACTTTTCACGTAAGAAAGTAAGAATTGTACCTTGTTTATAGGCTACTGCGCCTTGATCTTCATAGTTTGATTTATACTCAACAAGAGTTGTTTGATCACCATTTATTTCTATTACAACTTCCCATTTATTTAGTAATACTACAAGAGTTGCACTAAATAAAAATAAGACAGTAACGAAAATCAAAAACTTTGTTAAGGGTTTTTTGATTAATTGTTTGTTCATATAAATACCTCATTATCTATTCTACCATTAATTATGGTAAAAAGAAAAAAACCACCAGTTTTATTACCGGTGGTAAATTAAGATTTTATTTACTAAATAAATCTTTAGCCTTGTCGAGTAAGCCTTCACCAGCTGACTTAGCTGCGTTAGCTACATTCTGTAAATCATCAAGACCAAGCTTTCCATCTTCGCCAAGAAGACCCTTAACGACGTCGTTCTTCTTAACTTCAGCAGCAATACGGTCAAAGTCTTCCTTTGTTAACTTTCCATCATCGCCTAAGATGCCCTTTAATACTTCGTTGTTTGCAGCGAAAGTCTTTAACTTTTCTGGGCTCTTTTGTAATTCTTCAACTACCTTTGTTGCTAGTTCTTGTACATTAATATCTGACATTTTATTTTCTCCTTTTAGGTTGAGGATATCATAATGGAAATAAATCCTTTATACAAGCGAAACTATTCTGCTTCCGTAAAGCCTTTTGTGGATGTAATTGGGAAACGTATTTCATCCGCATAGAGGAAACTTTCAATACGAGAAGTATATTGCTGGATTGTTTCTAATATTCTAGGCATTTGAGCATCTGCGTTATCTGGTTGAATATGGTCAACAATAGAAACTTCAATCATGCCAAAGGCAGGATTATGTAAATACTTATCATGCCATTCAGAATCTGCTAGAAGTATATTGTATGCATGTTTTACTTTTTCATTTTGAGATACAAGCCAAAGTTCAATACCAAGAGTATGATGATTTAATGCAATGATAAACTTTAGATAGCGGTCATATAAAAACGCATCATGAATAGAGAAGTAACTATAGTCCATAAACCCAGGTGTAATTTCACTGACAGTGAACATAGAAGGGATAGAATTATGTAACTTCGTAAAATAGTTCATGATTTCGATATATGCGACTTGTAAATCACCTTGATTTACTACTTTTTGATAGGTATCAAGATAATAGTTCATATCTTTTGGCATAGAATCAACCTCCATATAATCAGATTATACTTCATATAACTTTAAGATTATATGGTTTTATCATACCTCATCATTCATATATAATAAAGAACGGAGGTTCATTCTATGAATTTTGATAAATTAAAAAATAACAGCCGTAATATTCTGAAATCAATCGGACTTATTATCCTTGCATTAGCTATCTATGACGTAGTTTCAGATATTGTAGTAGGGTTTGGAAATAGTTTCTTTACAGAGGAACAAATTGAAGCACTCAGCTACTATTTCTTTGATACAGTCATCTGCGTGGTTACATGTATCTTACTATTCGGTGTGTACTATTTTACATCTAGAAAGAAGACAGGTCTTGTATTAGCAGACACTAAGATGCCTAAGTGGTTGATTGTTCCATTTGCAATCATTATTACACTTGGTATGGGTCTAGTTAGTTCACTTTGGCTAGACTTTGCGTATACACAACTTGCAAATGTTCCATTTGTTGCACAGAGCGTTGAAAGCTTCGACTCTGCTTGGTCAACAATAGGTGAAGATCCATATATCTGGGTATGCTTATCTGTTGTTGTCTTTGGCCCAATTGCAGAGGAACTCTTATTCCGTGGTATTATTCATAACTCCATTAAGAAGGTCTGCAACCCATATGTGGCGATTGTATTATCTGGATTGATGTTTGGTATTTGGCATGGAGAATTTGTGCAGACAGTTTATACAACATTCTTCGGTATTGCATTAGCAGTGGTATATGAATATAGTGGTTCTCTTTGGGTACCAATCGGTATGCATATCTTGAATAACTTTACATCTACATTACCACCAGCACTGGATACAACTTCCACATACTTACTTATCACACGTATCGAAGAAATTTGTTTACTACCTACAATACTACTACTCATTTACATGATTCGTGCTATCCATAAAAAGGAGAAAGAAAACCATGAAATTAATTCTGTATCATGCTAATGCGATGATGAAAGAAATTGCCGAAAACTGGGCAAAAGAAAATCAGATTGAAGTAACAGTATTATCAGAATTATTGACTGCAGAAAGTGTAAAACTTTCAAAGGGATATGATGGCATCATTAACTCTCAAGCTGCAGGTACTATCGATAAAGAAATCTATAGCACATTACGGGAGTATGGTATTCGCCAGATTGCGTTAGTGAGTGCAGGATATGAATTATATGATTTAAAGCTCGCAACAGAAAATAACTTAGTAATTACAAATGTTCCTAGTTATTCACCAGAATCTATCGCCGAATATACTGTATTAACTGGTTTAAATCTTGTTCGCAATAACAATACTATCATTGCTAACGTTGCAAAAAACGACTTCCGTTGGCAACCATCTATCTGTGGAAGAGTTATGGGAGATATGAAAGTAGCGATTATTGGAACAGGTAGAATCGGACAAATCACAGCGAAATTATTCCATGGATTTGGATGTGAACTTGTTGGATTTGATCTATATCAGAATGAAGGAATTAAGAGTATCCTGACATATAAAGACTCTATTGAAGAAGCTATCAAGGATGCAGATATCGTTTCCATTCATATGCCAGCAACCGCGGATAACCGTCATTGCTTTAACTATGAGATGTTTCAGAAGTTTAAGCCAGGTTCTATCCTACTAAACATGGCAAGAGGCTCTATTGTTGATACAGAAGGGTTACTAAAGGCTTTGGATGAAGGTATTCTATCTGGTGCAGGTATTGATACTTATGAGTATGAAATGCCATATATCCAAAAAGATTATCAAGATAAGCTAATCGAAGATGAGGTATTTGCCCGTCTTGTACATCACCCACGTGTGATGTATTCACCACATATTGCATACTTTACAGATGAAGCAATTAAGAACCTTGTAGAAGGCGCATTAAACGCTGCTGTTGAAGTGATTACAACAGGCACATCTAAATCTAGAGTAAACTAGGCATATGCTTTGTATTTTTAGTTAGTTATGACTATCATAAAAGTGCGAGGTAAAAGAAAATGAAAAAATTATTGATTCTTGCTTTATCATTGTTTTTAGCAGGCTGTATGGTTACTAAGACGAGTGAAACATCCAGTAGCTACAAAACAATTTCATCAGCAGAAGCTCAACAAATGATCGAAGATAATAAGGATGCACTCATCCTTGATGTTCGAACAGCTGCTGAGTATGAAAGTGGACATATCCCTAATGCTGTTAATCTTTCCAATGAAGATATTCAAGCAGGTAAGGTAGATAGTTTAAAGGATAAGTCACAACTCATTATGGTATATTGCCGTAGTGGAAACCGTAGCCGCCAAGCAGCACAGAAACTAGCTGAACTTGGCTATACAAATGTTGTAGACTTTGGTGGTATCCAAAGTTGGCAAGGAGATATTGAAAAGTAAAAACTGGTCAATCGACCAGTTTTCTTTATGATAAATGCTCAGCTTTACAAATTTCTTTTTCATGTTGTAAAGCAAACCACAGTTTTGTACCATCTCCAATTTCGTCAGTTTCCAAACGGATTGATGTAAAGTTTAACTTCTCCATAATAGTTGCATTTACTAGACGACGAGGTTCATCAACCTCGAAAGAATAGTAATAAGGTTCTGGCTTTGTATCAGGTCCATACTGTGCAATATCAGGATCTAATGCAATGGCAGTATATAAATCTGTATTCTTGTATGAATAGCATAATGCATGGTCTTTAATCATCTGTACCATATTACGGAATATTGATTGTCTACGATAAACAGTTGTTACATATGCATTTGTAATTAGTAAGGCTTCTCCTGAAATTAGTAAGGAGGAGATTTCTTTATTTGGTGGATATGTTATCTCAGGGAAGTAATTACCACATAGACAATAATGTTCAAGATAAGTCCAATCGGATTCATCTGCACAGAAGTTAAATACTTTCTCATTGGTCAACAGTATATCCATGGATGCATGTAATCCCGATATATCCGCAATAATCGTATCACTTTCAAACACAAGTATTGTGATACGTTCTAATATATTATTATCAATCTCACAAATATGCTTAATCTCTTTACCATCTGGTGACATCACTGGTAAAGTAAATAAGCAGTATACATACTTACCGATAGTTGTAACAACATAATAGTCAGAATGAATATCATACCAACTTAAAAGAGTATCTGTATCATCAGGTAAATATTTCTCTAATCGAGTCAATGCTTTTGTTAAGTATGTTAGTGATAGCTTATCCATGTATGCATTGTAACATTTTTATCTATTATTTGTATGGTATTGTTGATGTCTTACAAATGCTGCTTATTTCTGTATAATTAATATAAATAAGTTGATCCTAAATTTTTAATTGCCACATTTAGGAAGAAGGTTAGTATTGAGATACATAATTTAAATATATATTCTTTAGGTAGAGGTAAGGTAATGACTACTTTATTAGAACGACAGATTGAAATAATAACACTATTATTACTAAAAGATGATTGGTGTGTTTCTGATGATCTTGTTGAAGCTTTGTCTGTAAGTAATCGAACAATTCGGAATGATTTAAATCAGATAAAAGTTTTTTTGAAGGAGCATAATGCAGAGTTGAAATCTGAACCACATAAAGGTTACAAGATAGTTGCGGATATTGATTCTAGACATAAAATATTAGGACAACTTGAATCTGCAAAGTCTTTATCTCAAGAGGAAATTGTTAAAGCAATTAGTATTCTTTTGTTGAGCTTTGAATCTACTACTTACAATGAGTTAGCAACTTTCTTGGATATAAGTAAGCAGACTTTAATAAAATATATGGATACTGCGGAAGCAGCTTTATTAAAAAATGAAATAACAGTAAACAAAATTAAAGGTAAAGGCTTAAGTATTCAGGGAAGAGAATACAATATTCGTGATTACATGAAACAACTGATTAATGTATCAGAATTGAGTAATCATATTATCACGATTGCAGAAAAAAGTTTCCTAACAACATCTTCTTTAAAAATAGCACGGCAAATTATCAGTGATATAGAGATGAATTCAAAAGTGCATTTTTATGAACAGAGAAGACTGGAATTACTTTTGAGCTATTGCTTGTATCGTATATCTATTGGAAAGACAATAACGGATTATGATATAGACATTAAAAAGGAAATTTTAATCAATGATAGTGAATGTAACTTATTCTATAAATCATTACGTACTTTTCCATTATCAGATTATGAAAAATATTATTTGATATCTATTCTGTTAGAAACTAAAGTTAAACATCTAAATAAAAAATATGATAACAATAGCGATGCAGAACAACTTGCTAAATTTCTTATGAAAAAACTCCAGTTGTTACATCCATTTAGAAAACAAAATACAGAACAGTTCTTAACTGGATTAACCTCACATCTTACTGTTGCACTATATCGTATAAGAAATAATATTCCAATCCAGAATGAATTACTTGAACAAATTAAGATACGAATTGCATTAATTTATCTATATACAAAGCAACAACTATTATCACAAGAAGATAAGTATGATGTGATATTTGATGAGAATGAAATCGCATATGTAGCTATGTACTTGGCTAGTACCTTTGAAACAAGTCTACAATTTGACATGAAGATTAAAGTACTAATTGAGTGTTCTTTTGGAACTACTACAAGCGCAATTTTAGATTCTAGAATACGTCAGTTGATTACTGAATGTGAGATTGTAGGACCGTTCTCTACGACAGAGACTAAAAAGTATTTAGATAAAGAAAAAGTAGATTTAATTATTACTACTCATGAGGGGACCAATTATAGGTATCCAACTTTAATTGTAAATCCACTTCTAAATCCAGAGGATGCGGATTATATTCATGCACGCATATTTCAATTATCATATGAAAAAATGTGCGAAAGCTTCATGAATAGTTACCTGAAACAAGATGATAATAAGTCTAAAGTTGTACATATCAAGGATTTAATTAGTAGGGATGACATTCAAATATTTGATAAATGTAACTCTTGGGAAGAAGCAATACATATTGCCGCATCTCCATTATTAGATAGTGGTAAACTAGAACAGCGATATGTATTAACAATGATTGATGCTGTACGTACCTTAGGAACATATATGGTGTTATTGCCAGAAACTGCATTTGTTCATGCAGGTACTGATAGTGGAATACATGAAGATTGCTGTTCCTTGCTAGTGTTAAAACAGCCAATTATTCTGGGAGATGGAAAGGGTAAGTTAGTAAGAAATATTATCGTCCTGGGAGTAAAAAACAGAGAGAAATTAACGTTATTAGACTTAGTATCAATTTTCCAAGAAGAAAAGAATAGAGTGTTACTTGCAGATAAGAACATAGATATAGATTCTATTTTAGAATTGCATAATTAGAGAGGCATATATGGAAGAACTAATTCAAAAAGAAAATATAGCAGTAAATATTGAAGTTGAAAACTGGGAAGAAGCTATTAAAAGTGTTGGTAATTTATTGATTAATAGTAATCAAATTAAAGATGAATATGTAAATAGCATGATTAATAGTGTAAAAGAACTAGGTCCATATATTGTTTTATCACAGGGATTTGCATTGGCACATGCTGCACCAAATATAGAAACGGTAAATGTACCTTCACTAGCAATAGTTACTCTAAAAACACCAGTTAAATTTGGTAGCCCAAATGATCCAGTAAAAGTATTGATGTGCTTGGCATGTACAGATAAAGCAACACACTTAGACTTATTGTCTAAAGCTGCAAAAAAACTTATGCAAGATCATTTTGTAGAAAATGCTGCCAGATGTGAAACATTAGATGAGTTATATCATGTAATAAATGATTAATAGAAAGGAGGAAGGAAAATGAAAACACCAAAGATTCAATGTGTATGTGGATTTGGATGCGGTTCTTCTTTGATGTTAAGGATGGCAATTGATGACATTTTAAAGAAACATAGTTTGGAAGCAGATACTTTCTGTGGTGATGTTGGAACTTGCTTAAGTAATCAGTGTGATTCAATCTTTATATCAAAAGAATTAGCAGAAAGAATTAAAGATCGTGCAGATGTACCTGTAATCGTGATTGAAGACTTTATGAATGGTAAAGAAGTTGAAGAGAAGACTTTAGATTACATGAATTCTCTGCAATAAAATTCAAATGGAAGGAGATAGAAAAATATGTCAGTTTTGAATTTTATAATTAAAGAAATTTTTGGACAAGGCGCTATTTTCCTTGCTCTAGTAGCGATGGTGGGTTTAATTTTACAAAAGAAAAAGCCATCAGAAATTGTCAGAGGTACTCTGATGACTGCAATTGGTTTCTTTGTATTAAATACTGGTACAGGTTTAATTACTGGAAAATCAATTGATGGTATTATTGCAACATTTAATACTTTAATGCCTGGTAATACTGCTGCTCCAGCTTCAATTGATATTGGTGCAGAATATGGTACACAAATTGGTATAGTAATGTTAATAGGTTTTGCATTTAATATCTTAGTTGCTCGCTTTACTAAATGGAAATCTGTATTCTTGACAGGTCACATGTTATATTGGTTCCCATTTGTATTTATTGCGGCAGGTGTTGATGCAGGATTAACTGGTGGTAAGTTAATTGGTTTTGCTGCTGTATTTACTGGTCTCTATATGGTAATTGCACCAAACTTAATGCGTCCATTAGTAAAAGCAGTAACTGGTAAAGATGATTTTACAATTGCTCACCCAACAACAACATTATCTGTTATTGCAGGCTTTGTAGCAGGTTTAGTTGGTGATAAATCAAAGAGTTGTGAGGATCTGAAATTACCTGCGTCTTTAGGTTTCTTAAGAGAAGTGTCTATTACTGGTTCAATTTCAATTGCATTAGTATATCTCATTCTATTTGGTGTTGTAAGCTCACAGGGATTAGTTCCGGCTGAAGTATTTGGATATACTGGAAGTTTCTTTACATACTTATTTACACACTCAGTCTACTTTGGTGTTGGTGTAACTGTTATGTTACAAGGTGTACGTATGTTAATTGCTGAGATTGTACCTGCATTCAAGGGAATTGCTGAAAAGTTAGTTCCAGGTGCTATTCCAGCATTAGACTGTCCTGTATTATTTGGATATGGTCCTAACTCATTGTTGATTGGTTTCATTGTTGCAGTTATTACTTCAACAGCTACGATTTTATTAACAAGAGGAATGTTCCCTACAGTAATCATTCCATTGATCTTCACATGCTTCTTTGAAAATGGATGTGCAGCAATCATTGCAAATGCAAAGGGTGGAATTAGAGGAACTATTATCGCATCAGCATTAAATGGTGTAATTATGGTTCTCTTAGTTGGATTTGGTGCATATTTCTTTAATAAGACAATTCAACCATGGATGTTAGTATATGGTGGTCAGGACTTCTCATTATTTGGAATTATTGAAGGTATTATTGCTAGATTGATTCCTTAATAAGGTGGTTATTAAAAATGGGAATCGAATATATAGAAAAAATTGTAAAACTTATTAATGATGTTGATACTCATGAGAGTGAAAACATATTGAAAGCGGCGTCGATAATTTGTAATACAACTTTAAAAAATAAGTCTATATACATTTTTGGTGCAAGTCATGCTGGAATTTTAAGCCAAGAGGCCTTTTACAGAGCGGGTGGCTTAATAAACATTAATCCAATTTTTGCGCCTGAAGTAAGTGTAGATAGGTCTCCAATTACATTAACAAGTAAAATGGAAAGACTTGTTGGGTATGGAGAAACTATAGCTGAATCAGTAGGTTTTGAAGAGGGAGACATATTGATTGTTCATTCAGTATCAGGTAGAAATCCAGTAACAATAGAGATGGCTAATACGGCTAAATTGAGAGGTGCAACTGTCATTGGAATAACAAATATGTCTTATTCTGGAAAGGTTACATCCCGTCATCCTTCAGGAAAGAAAATGTATGACTTATGTGATATTGTTATTGATAATCATGGAGAAATTGGTGATGCATGTATTTCGTTAGAAAATGCTCCTCAGAAAGTGGCTCCTACATCTACGGTTATTGGAGCTACAATTCTAAATAGTATTTTTTCTGAAGCAGCAAAGTTAATCTCAGAATCAACAAATGGTGAAATGATTCCTATCTTTGCAAGTGCAAATATGGATCATGGAGATGAGTTCAATAAAAAGCTATTTAATAAATATAAAGAAGTGATTCATTATAAATATTAGATAGTGTTAGATGGATTAGGTTAATAAGTTTCTAAAATGCAGAAGACAGGATGCCGTAAAGAGATAATATCTTTACTATAAACAACCTGTCTTTTTTCATTATTTAGACTTTATTGTGATAGATAGATTGACACCACATGTGATACCAACTAAAGTTAAGATATACATATAAGAATAAATTAATAAACATATTAAGGAGGGTCTTAATGAATACAATTGAATATTACTTACAATGTCCATATCGTTTAG
>JABZMB010000071.1 GCA_015256455.1 Solobacterium sp.
TTCATCTTTCCGTATTCCATATTATATACAACATCAACGGTATGATCTAAAAACATACGGTCATGCGATACAATTACGACAGCCTTTGGATAATTCTTTACATACCCTTCAAGCCACTCAATCGCATCGATATCTAGATGGTTTGTAGGTTCATCTAACAATAAGATATCCGGTTTTGATAATAGCAGTTTTACAAATGCGATACGTGTCTTTTGTCCACCAGAAAATTCTCCAATTTTCTTCTGAAGATCTTCGATTGGAAATCCAAAACGTGTAAAGACTGTTTTCATCTCCGATTCCCAGTGATACCCATTCATCGCTTCAAACTGTTCTTGAACCGTTGCATATTGCGCAAGAATCTTTTCACTCGCATCTGTCTCCATTTGCTTTTCTAATTCATGCATTCTTACTTGCATTGCAAATACCGGTTCATATATGAGACGTAATTCCTCTTCAACCGTTCTTTCATCATGTGGTAATACCTTCTGTGACAAGTAGCCTATCACCGTATTATTCTGTTGTGAGATGGTACCTTTATCAAATTGTTCTTCCCCACACATGCAACGCAAAAAGGTTGTCTTTCCACAACCATTTCTGCCAACGAGGGCAATCTTCTCTGTACCTTTAATCTCAAAATTAACATCTTCAAAGATTGTATCGACACCATAATATTTTGAGGCTTTACTAACTTGATATAACATCGTTACCTCCATAAAAATGGAAGTGGCAGCCGTTTGCATTACCACTCCCATATCATTATTTCATTTAGAAATTTAAGTTTCGTGGTGTTCTTGCGAAAGGAACAACGTCACGAATATTTTCCATACCCGTAATATACATTACTAAGCGTTCAAATCCTAAACCGAAACCTGCGTGTTGGCAACCACCATATCTACGTAAGTCAAGATACCATTGGTAACCTTCTACATTCATACCAAGACTTTCCATCTTCTTTTCAAGAATATCAAGTCTTTCTTCACGTTGGCTTCCTCCAACAAGTTCACCAACACCTGGCACCAATAAGTCACATGCGGCTACTGTCTTACCATCATCATTACGACGCATGTAGAATGCCTTAATTTCTTCTGGGTAGTCAATTAAGAATGTAGGACCTTTAACAACCTTTTCTGTTATGTAACGTTCATGTTCTGTATTTAAATCCATACCCCAGTAAATATTGTTGTTTTCAAACTTTACATCCGCATTCTTTAAGATTTCGATTGCTTCTGTATATGGTAAACGCTTGAAAGTTGAAGTTCTTACATGCTCAAGACGTTCTAAAAGAGATGTATCGATTCTTTCATTGAAGAATGCAAGTTCTTCTGGACACATTTCCATAACATAGTTAATGCAGTACTTCAACATATCCTCAATAACATCCATACTGTAATCTAAATCCGCAAATGCCATTTCTGGTTCAATCATCCAGAACTCAGCTGCGTGTGTTGTTGTATTAGAGTTTTCAGCACGGAATGTTGGTCCAAATGTATAGATATCTCTAAATGCCATTGCATATGCTTCTGCTTGTAGCTGACCAGATACAGTGAGTGACGCATGCTTTCCAAAGAAGTCTTCTTCATAGTTTCCATCTTCACGTGTTGTAACTGTAAATGTTTCGCCTGCACCTTCCGCATCAGCACCTGTAATAATTGGTGTATGAACATATACAAATCCTTGATCTTGGAAGAATTGGTGAATTGCCATTGCTAGTACAGAACGTACTCTGAATACAGCAGAGAACGTATTTGTACGAGGTCTTAAATGACCAATTTCACGTAAGTACTCAAATGTATGTCTCTTCTTCTGTAAAGGATATGTACTATCACACTCACCTTCCAAATTGATTTCAGTTGCCTGAATTTCAAATGGCTGAGAAGCTTCTGGTGTTAATACAAATTTACCAACAACAGAAATTGCTGTACCTGTTAAGTACTTGGCAACTTCAGCGTAATTGGAAAGAGTATCAGAAGAATACACAATCTGTGCATTCTTAAAGAATGTTCCATCATTTAAGGCAATAAAAGATACATTCTTACCAGCACGGTTTGTACGAACCCATCCCTGAAGTTGGACAAAATCCAACTGGTCTAGTTCGAGTGTTGTTCCATCTTTCGCCAACTGATATAGTTCGCGGATACTCATTTCTGTAGGCATACTTATTCAATCTCCATTCTTATTTCTACATTAGTTATTCATTGCGTTGGTTTCAAATACCAATTCCTGAATGCTAGATACGACATCCACATGTCGTACATATACTCCCGATGGAACTGAAAAATGTTCCATCGCAAAACTTACAAATCCTTGAATACCATGTGCCACCAATAAATCTACTGTCTTCTGTACATCTTGTGAGATACACAAAATAGCGATACGGCAGCCTTCCGGCATCTTTTCAGCAATCTCATCCATACCATATACAGGGACTGATGATTTCTTTACATTTTCTGGGTGTAAATCAAATGCACAAACGATTTCACCAACAATATGGTTCCAGTGGTTGTAGTTTAATAATGCTTTTCCAAGGTTACCAGCACCGACAAGAATAATCTTCTCATCAAAATTTACGCCAAGCTGATTAGAGAAAATACTAATTAAATCTTCAACGTTATAACCATAACCCTGTTTACCAAGGTTTCCTAAAAAACTAAAGTCACGACGGATTGTTGTTGACTCGATAGATACATAGTCAGCAAGCTCCCTGGACATAATTCTGTTTATCCCATCCGCATGTAGTTTACGTAATGCTTTTAAATAGACAGGATATCGTTGTAATGTTGCCTTTGGCACTTTCTTTTCGCTCATATTTATCACCATTCTCTATTTTAACATCATTTGTGAAAAAATTGCTAAATTTTATTCTTCGCCTGGCATCATGAGGCCTGGATCAGCCGCTGCCGCAAGATCTCCAAATAATCCATGTTTGTACGCAACATAACCAACTGCACCAATCATTGCCGCATTGTCTGTACAACAGTACATTGGTGGAATAACTAACTGTACATCTGGATATGCTTGCATCTTCTCAGTCATTAACTGTCTTAATCTTGAGTTTGCTGCTACACCACCTGCTAGCACTAACATCTTTGGCTTTAAGTCTTCTACCGCCTGTAGTGTCTTTCCTGTTAGTTGTCCTAATGCTGTTTCTTGGAAGGCATACGCAATATCTTCTTTAATAATTTCATTACCTGCTTTTTCTTCACGTTGAATTAGCTGTAATACAGCCGTCTTCAATCCAGAAAAACTAAAATCATATTCACCATCTGTCTTTGGAGAAGGAAGTTTGTAATGTTCCTTACCTTCTTTTGCCATACGGTCAATCACTGGCCCACCAGGATAACCTGTACCTAAAACGCGTGATACTTTATCATACGCTTCGCCAATCGCATCATCCTTTGTTGTACCAATAACCTTATAATCCCAATCATTTTCCATATAAACAAGCTGAGAGTGACCACCCGAAATAACTAGCGCTAGTAATGGGAATTTCATATCTGCTACAAAGTTGTTTGCCCAGATATGGCCTGTCATATGGTTAATTGGAATTAATGGCTTATGGAATGTCCAAGCAATTGTCTTAGCTGCTTGTACGCCCACATGTAAAGAACCAATTAAACCAGGTCCTTGCGTATATGCAATCGCATCAATATCATCCATTGTTAGATTCGCTTTCTTTAACGCTTCATCAATAACCGTTGAGATATTTTCAACGTGGATACGACTAGCAACTTCTGGCACAACGCCACCATATTGTGTATGAACATTAATCTGTGATGATACGATATTTGAAAGAATTTCTTTTCCATCTTTAATAATCGCACATGCTGTTTCATCACAGCTTGATTCTAATGCTAAAATCAATGTCATTTATAAACCTCCTAAGGGTTTAATCATAAGATATGCATTCTCGCCATCCTTATAATAATTCTTGCGAGTATTCACTGTTATAAACCCATTTTTTTCATAAAATTGGATAGCACGTTTATTTGATATACGTACTTCCAATGTCATATTCTCACACTCTTCTTCAATTGCTTCCTGAAGAGCTTTATTTAATAGTTGTTGTCCAACACCTTGTTTTCGATTTGTAGGACAAACTGCAATATTGGCAAGTTGCGCTTGTTCATAAGTAATCCACCAATCAATATATCCAATAATGGTTTGATTCTCTTCAAATACCAACAAGTTTGAGAACGGATTTTCCAAAAGTTCATAGTGAAACTGTTCAATCGTCCAACCGCCTTTTGGAAAACAAATATTCTCAAGATCTACGACTTGCACTAGATCTGTTTCTACCATCTTTCGAATCATTACTTATTAATGTTATATGCATCTGATGACTTTAAATATTCTGGCACAACCAAATGCACATTCTCTGCTTTCTGCCATTCATTCTTTAATAATAAGAAGTTATTAGCCATATTTGGATAGTATATTTCTTTTCCAAATAGTTGACCATCACCAATAATCTTTTCATCACATACTGTATTTTCAAGGTCTGTGATGTATTCAACTCTTTCTTCTTCCACTGCCTTACCATTCCTATATGCGCAGGTATATACACGCTTACCACGTGCATCTAATACAACGCGACAATCTTCCATTCCCGCATACAATAACATTGTAGGAAGTGTATATAGAGGCTTGTTTGCCATGGAACAGAATACCTTCGCAATCGTCATTGCGATACGAACTCCAGTATAACTACCTGGCCCCTTTGTAATAACAATCTGATCAATATCATCACTCCTTAAAGATAACTTTGATAACATTTCTTCAAGTTTAGGAAAAATTTCTTCAGATTGATGTTTCCAGCATTCTTCCTGTACTTCACCAATGATTTCATTATCACGAATTAACGCAAGTGATAAAAAGAGATGACTTGTATCCATACATAAAGTAATCATGCTAGAACCTCCAATAATTCTTCATATTGCTTTCCAATCGCTTGGAAAGTAAATTCACGATCTCCATTCTCCAATAGTTGAATTGAAATCTTTAAATGTTCCTCAGGAACTAAGTCAGGACTAAATTGTGACCATTCGATAACAGTTAATCCTTCATCATTTAAATATTCATCAAAGCCTAAATCTTGATGTATACCTTCCAAACGATATGCATCAATATGATTTAACAAGAGTTTACCATGATAAATCTTTTGAATCGTAAATGTTGGACTTGTAACACTACGACTAATATCCAATCCCTTGGCGATACCTTGAGTTAAACAAGTCTTACCAGCACCTAAGTCACCATCTAAGAGGATGACCATAGCAGCTTCACAATGTTTACCAATCTTAGAACCAAGTTCTCTTGTTTCATCAGCTGATTTTGTAATTAAACTTAAATCTTTCATATAGAAAACCTCACCAAATCATTATAATACGATTTATGAAAAGCGCTATAAGTCAGCACTAACTTTACATAAAAAGTATAAAAAAAGGGAGAGCGATGGAAAACCATGCTCTCGATGACCCG
>JABZMB010000072.1 GCA_015256455.1 Solobacterium sp.
TCGGATCAAATGTAGAACCATATTCCACATTTAACTTTGATTCATCAATTGATAAGGTTATTCCTGTAGTCATTCTACGGAATGCGTCATAGACAAAAGATAATCCATATAACAAGACACTACCCACTGCCACAAACAACATCGCAGTAGCGATCAGCACTAATATTAACCGTTTAACGTCTAGTTTCCTCTTTTTCATACCAAGTATTGTAACACCTATCGTTTTATTTCGCATCGTCAGCGATTCTTCTCACATTTTTTCACAAAAAAACCAAGAATATTCTTGGCCTTTATACTACTTGTCATATTTATCAACAAACTTCTGAATTGCCTCAAAGCCGATGAGTTGTTCAATTTCATCCTCGTGATGGACTAACATCGTTGGTGCTATCATAATACCTAGATTTCTACAAAGTTTCATATTCTTCTCTGCTTCTAAAACCTCATACGCAAATTTTCTTTGCAACATGTATTCTTTGATGAGTTTGCACTTTGGACAATTTTTTGTCGTGATTAACTGCGGAAGTTTACTCATCTTTCGTTAACAGCCTCTTGATAGAGATATCCTTCCATTGGATAATCACGATTGCATGTATTCAGCGTGATATATGGAATTGTATAGTTTTCCATAATACGTTCTAAAAGTATCGCAATTCCTTTTGCGTCATACTCATTTTTCGCAAGGCGTACATTGAAGATAGTTCCACCAGTATAGATTTCTTGCATACGATTCTGTATATCTAAGCGAGTAAATAGATCTACATTTCCATCAATCGGTAACTCTGTACTACCTGTATAGTACGGTGTATCACCCTGCATCGCAATCATCATATCAGGATATTCTTTTTGATCCTTTTGCGCAAAGCGATGAGAGATATCTCCAGCAGCCACAGCTTCAATACTGAAGAGTTCATGGTGGTCTGCTTGATATTCCTTTAGGCGCTTACGCACATGCATGAGTACATCTTCCGCAAAGTTTTGCGCTTGTTCTGTATCTAATCCTTTTTGAATCCACTTTGCATTCATGCATGCTTCATTCATTCCTACAATTCCAATTGAAGAGAAATGATTATCAAAGCTACCAAGATAATGTTTTGTATAAGGATACAATCCTGCCTCTAAAAGACTCGCAAGTACTTGACGCTTTGTACTCAAAGAGCGAGCAGAGATATCTAATACCTTATCTAAATGTTTGAGAAAGTCTTCTTCATCTTTTGCAAGATAGGCAAGTCTAGCCATATTGATAGATACAGTCCCTATCGTTCCTGTATTCTCTCCATACGCAAATAACCCACCTGTCTTCTTAAATAGCTTCTTTGCGTTAAAATGAGTGCCACTAAAAATGCTACGTGCATTCTTTTGCTTTAAGTCACCGTTAATGAAATTTGCAAAATATGGAAGCCCTGTCTTAACAGTTACATCTAATAATAGCTTAGCATTCTCATCATTCCAATCAAACTTCTTCGTAATCGCATATGTTGGAATTGGGAAATTTAATGTGTTTCCTTCCGCATCACCTTCTAAAATAACTTCAAGGAAAGCACGGTTAATGAGTGCCATTTCATCCTGACAATCACCATATGTAAAATCTTGTTCAACACCACCAACAATTGCTGGACGCTTTGCAAGATCTTCAGGAACTGTCCAGTCAAAGCAGATATTTGAAAACGGAGAAATTGTTCCCCAGCGGGATGGTGTATTTAAACCATAAATCAATGTCTGCATGTTTTGCTTCACTTCATCAAATGATAAATGATCCATGCGTACAAATGGAGCTAAATACGTATCAAAGGATGAGAAGGATTGCGCCCCTGCCCATTCATTTTGCATAATCCCAAAAAAGTTTACAATCTGATTACAAATTGTAATGAGATGTTTTGCAGGAGCGGAAGAAGTCTGCTTCGCTACTCCACCTAAACCTTGTTGGATTAACTCTTTTAAAGACCACCCTGCATTACAACCTGTTAACATATTCAAATCATGAATATGAATATCCCCATCACGATGTGCATTGGCTACTTCTTCATCATACACTTCACTCAACCAATAATTGGTGGTGATGGAGGCAGAGTTTGATAGAATCAAACCACCAACAGAGTAAGTTGCATTCCCTTTGTTGTGTTGATTTCCAGTGTTAATATAATTGTCTACAACAGAATGATAGTCAAATGTAGTGCTTGTAATATTGCGTACATTCTCACGCTGTTTACGATAGAGAATATATGCCTTAGATACATCCGCATATCCAGATTCACTCAGGACTTTTTCTGCACTATCTTGGATCTTTTCTACATCAATTAAACTATTCTGAATTTTAGGTTCAAAATCACTTGTAATACGAAGTGCGATTAAATCAATGACGCTATCAGTGTATTCACGATCACATGCATCAAACGCTTTACGAATCGCACTTGCGACCTTCTTGATGTTAAAAGCTGCAGTACTGCCATCTCTTTTCTTTACACGATACATCACTTACACCTCCTTCGCTAGTCTTAATTCTACAGTCTTCACATATGGTTCAACTTCTTTCATCATTTCTTCCATCTCTTCTGCAGTATATGCATGCAGGTCAGGTTGAATCACTGTATCTGAAGACACAAATTGTTGTAATACATAATGCGCATCACTGCCAATAAACTTGGCAATCTTTATCAAATCCTCAACCGTATGAAATTCTTTGACAACGGTTGTCTTAAATTCATGTTCAACTTTATATTCTTGCAGTAAGCGTACACTTTCTGTAATCGGATGCTTGTATTCTACATCTGATTTTAGTCCGCAGGTTAATGGATATTTCTCTGCACTATTCTTCATATCAAGTGACACAAAATCCAACAAGCCTTCTTCTAATAAAATCCCTAGTTTCTCGTTGTTTGTGCCATTGGTATCTAGCTTTACTGCGTAGCCAAGTTCTTTAATCTGACGAATAAATGGAATGAGTTCCTCTTGTAATAAAGGCTCTCCACCGCTAATCACCACACCATCCAATAAACCACTACGTTGGTTGAGGTATGCAAGAATTTCCTCTGGTGCGATATAGCGATATTTCTCTGGAATAAACACAAGATCTTTCTGATTACAGAACGGACACTTCATATTACATCCTGCTGTGTAGATTGTCGCTGCGACTTTTCCTGGGTAATCTGTAATTGTTGTCTTTTGTAGAGCACCAATTTTTAGTGTATGGAATGCAGTTGACTCACTCGTTAAAATATGACGAGAGTTTTCACAGGCAACGTTTAGCATCTCTTCAAACTGGTCGAAATCAACACCACTAGCTAGTGCCCCACGACATTGGTTTCGGAAATCATATACGGCCGTCATCATTGCGGAGGCTTTATCTGTCGTATGTAAATGCTTCATACGATGGTCTTTTTCATCTTGTACTGCACTTACATATCCCTGCTCAATCAGACGTTGAATACTCTTTGTCGTGGTACCCTTATCCACCTCACTGATACGTGTAACATCCTGCATTGTAATACCTTCATTCTCATTGATAATCAATAAAAATGTTAATTGGCCGGAACCAATATCATATGGCGCCAGCATCTTATCAAAATATTTTTGTGTATTGCGAAACAATACCGATAAATTCAAAATAAAATTACTCGTATCACTCATTCCTGATTGGAGCTCCTTATAGTTAGTATTTTATCATATTATTCTCTATTCAAAACCTTGTTCAAATGAAAAGTTCCGAAACATTTACTGTTCTTCGGAACTTGATTCAACATTTGGTATAAAGTGTTCAAAAATAAAGTAATCAAAGTACTTACAATTATCTTCTAACTCCTGCTTGGAGCGGATTGTCCAAGCAATCGCTGGATTTTTAAATAAGCGATGACACAACATGCGTGAAAGGTTATAGCGGTTGTGGTGGTTATACGCAATAAAGTTTGGTCGTGTGATAAAGTTTGTTAAAAGATACTGCATAATCCTTGTCGCGATAAACATCTTTCCTTTTGCTTGTGGGTTTGGATGTTCCGCAAGTTGTCCACGAATAATCTCTGGACGATTCTTACGAAACCAGTTTACACAAGCTGGATGAAAAGACTCTACGCAATATAAACCATGATACTTCTGTAATAATAAATCAGCCGTACTACATAGAGCATTTATATCCGTCGATGAATTTGAAACCTTCAGTTCAACGATCAAAGGAACTTTGCCATCTACTAACTTTAAAACATCTTCAAATAGAGGAACTTGTTCTTTACTTGTCAGTAAGTGGTATCTCTGCAATTCTTCTAGTGTGAGTTCTGTTAGTACTTTATTAACAACCACAGCTTTTTCATCACGTAATAGTCTTCCTGTCTTCACATCGTGAAAGATAACAGGTATCCCATCTTTGGTTAATTGAACATCCAGTTCAATTCCATATCCATTCTCTACTGCTTTTAAAAAAGCAGCCATTGAATTTTCAGGGATATTGTTTTGTGCATCATGTAAACCTCGATGGGCATAGTAATGATGACGAAAACCCTCCCACTTTTCAGCTTTGAGGTTTTGAGGATGAATCATCCATAAATAGAGTAAGCAAATACCAATCAATATAACAATGACAATCATTCTAGCTTACTCCTGACTCACGAACACAAAATGCGTATCGTCAGAGAGTTCTTCTGCGTAGCGATAATGTTCACTAAATTTCTTGATATCTTCTGGATCGGTGATGTGATTGTGTGCCATATACCAAATCATATCCCCACGTGCCATCTTTGCCTTAGTTGCCTTTGTGATAAGCTTTCCATTCTTAAATTCACCAAAGACAATATGAATCATTCGATCATTTTCTTGAAGAAAGTCTTTGATACAACGTGAATATTCTTCTGAGGCAAGATTGATAATCACAGTATCATTGATCTCACGATAGAGCGCATCATTCCAATAATCATATAAGTTACTGCCATCCGGAAATACCGATAACATTTCCAAACGATATGGTGTAATACCATCCATTGGCTTTAGTACACCATAGAAACCAGAAAGAATACGGAAGTGTTCTTGTAGATAGTCTAGCTCATCTTGACATAGAGAAGTCGCAGATAAATGCTGAAAGGCAAGACCACTATAACTGAATAATGCAGGTGAAAGATTCTCATACAAGTTCATCGTTTCAATACGCTTGATATTTTCAGCCAAGATCTTATCATTACAACGATACATATGTTGTAGTTGTTCAGCACTCATACCACGTAGTTTTTCTAGTAAAGTCGCTGTCTTTGAAAGAAAAACAGGTGTTGTCTTTGGGGCTAAATCTTCATCTTGAATCATCTTTTTTGTTGGTGAGAATATTATTTTCATATTCCTATTATATAATAAATGCAGAAATGGTGAGGGTTACATGCAAAAATTTAATTCATTAACAGATACAACGATAGATACAAAACTAGAAAATCTACTCTTACAGCGTAAAGCACCTCTTAGTGAAGAGGGTATGAAAAAGGTACTAGAAGAGTTAACACTTTA
>JABZMB010000021.1 GCA_015256455.1 Solobacterium sp.
TCATCACTGCGGTATATGTTACCGAAGGACAAGCAGTATCAGTTGGTGATAAATTGCTGGCGTATGATATTACAAGCTTGAACTATACTGTAGAACTAAAGAAGCTTGAAATTTCTACGACACAGCTTCGTTTAGAACAATCCAGAAAAGAATTACAGCAACTACAGAATACAAGGCCGGTGGAAAGAAGAGTAGCGCCAACATCGACTCCTGCACCAGAGCCAGAATATAAAGTGGATACAGAAGCAGTAACACAGGTAGAAGAAAATAAAGTATGGAACTATCTGAATGCGTTAACGGATGAGGACACAGAGTTTACAAAGGATCTTGATGAGCTAACAGCTCCAGCGACTCCAACACCGACTCCGACTCCAACACCAACACCAACTCCAGATCCAACAGCCACACCAACTCCTACCCCAACACCAACACCAGCTCCTACCCCAACACCTGCTCCTACTCCTACGCTAGCGCCAGCAGTTCCTGCTGTAAACACATATGCAAAGGGTACAAAGGCAAATCCATATCACTTTGCGATTAAACATGATGGCTTCCTTTCTGGTAAGTTTATTAAGGAACTCATCCAGAAAGCAGAAACAGATGGAAAGACATTCTACGTTTCTATAGATGTTTATTCAGAGGATGATAAGACGAAGGGTCTTGAAGATTCTTGGTTGGTATCTGTAGATAAGTTAAAGTCAATCTTAGGTACTGTCACAGATGATATGGCAAAACTTGATATTCAGACACGTGTGATTCATAAGAATCTTATCGAACCACAACAACCTGAACCTGAAATTGAACCAGAGGGAATGACAGCTTCTGAACTTGTACGTGCAATTCATGCCAAGGAATCTGAAGTGCGTGAGTATGATATTGATGTTCGTCGTAAACAACTTGAACTATCTGAACTACAGTCACAGTTAGCGGATGGTGTTGTTTATGCAAAGCGTAGTGGTGTTATCAAAGGTCTTAAGGATATGAACAATGTTCCTACAGATGGAACACCATTCTTAACTGTTGCAGGTGGTACTGGTACAGAAGTAAAGGGTTCTATCTCTGAGTTATTATTAGCAACAATTCAAAAGGGTACAAAAGTATCTGTTACAAGTTATGAAACAGGATCCATCTATGAAGCAGTTGTGACACATATTGATAACTTCCCAACTAATTCAGGTGAAGGGTTCTATGGTGGTAATCCAAATGTTTCAATGTATGGTTTTACTGCATATATTGAAAAGGGTGATGATTTAAAACAAGGTTCTTATCTCTCCTTATCAATCCAACAAGAGAATACAGATACATCTTCTATCTATCTCAGCAACGCTTTCATCCGTGATGAACACGGACAGAAGTATGTTATGAAGGATGTAGATGGCAAGCTTGTTAAGACATATATCAAGACTGGTAAGGTATATTTTAATATGTCGACAGAAGTATTATCTGGCCTTTCAGATACAGACTATATTGCTTTCCCATATGGTGATGGTGCGATAGAAGGAACTCGTACACAGATTGGTATGGATGATAATGCAATGTTAGGAGGCTACTAATGGGCGAGAATATTAGATTATCAATTCGTGGAATCCTATCACATAAGATGCGTTCGATTCTAACAATGCTAGGTATTATTATCGGTATTGCGGCAATCATCGCTATCGTTTCCACTATCAAAGGTACAAATGAACAGATTCAAACCAACCTCATTGGTTCAGGTGTTAATACAGTCAATGTACGTATGACACAAGGTGACTGGGAATATGACTTTGGACAGGGTATCCCTGGTAAATACAGAGAAATCTCTGCTTCTCAAAAAGATGATTTAAAGAATATTCCTGGTGTAGTGAATGTATCACTCTATCATCGCCGTCAGGTATATGATGGTGTATTCCATCTAACAAACTCCTTAACAGGTGGATATGTATACGGTATCGATGATACATATTTACAGACAAATGGTCTGATTGTTAATCGTGGTAGAGCTTTCTCTACAAATGATATTGAAAAGAATCGTAAGGTTTGTTTATTGGATAAGGTTTCTGCAGAGCAGTTATTCCAAGGAGAGAATCCGATTGGAAAAACTGTAGAAATTCAAAAGGAACCATTTGTGGTTGTTGGTATAGTTTCACCAGCGGTAGAGTTTGAACCAACAATCAAAAACATGAATGATTACTACACATATAACCAGGATACTTCTGGAAAAGTATATGTACCTACATCAGTATGGCCACTGTTATATCAATATGATGAGCCAGAAAATGTAATCTTACGTGCAACAGATACAAACTCTATGACTACAATCGGTAAGCAAGCAGAAGAAATTTTAAATGCTACAGCAACTGGTAATAACGAAACAAGTTATAAGTCAGAAGACTTGATGAAGCAAGCGAAACAAATTCAACAGTTATCTCAAGCAACAAATACAATGTTGTTGTGGATTGCGGGTATTTCCTTACTTGTTGGTGGTATTGGTGTTATGAATATCATGTTAGTAAGTGTAACCGAAAGAACACGTGAGATTGGTTTGAAGAAGGCAATTGGAGCACCTAAGAAATCGATTCTGATTCAATTCTTGACAGAAGCAGTCGTTCTTACATCGACTGGTGGTGTGATTGGAGTTATCTCAGGTATCATACTTGCATTCTTGATATCGAAGTTAAATGGTACACCGATTGCAATCAGTGTTGAAGCTTCTATTTTTGCGGTATTATTTTCAATGTTAATTGGTATTGTATTTGGCATCTTACCATCATACAAGGCTGCAAATTTAAATCCAATCGATGCATTACGTCGTGAATAAGTGGTTGATGAGATTATCATCAATCACTTTTTTAATGCGAAAAATGTTTGAGAATGATATCATTATAAAAATGTCGACAGCAGGAGGACGTATGAAATTTTTATTTGCCCCCGATTCATTCAAAGGTACGATGAGTGCTATCAATATTAATCGCTTATTAAGACATGCGACACATCGCGTGCTTGGAAGTGCGGAATATATCGATGTAACAATGGCAGATGGTGGAGAAGGTACAGTGGAAACTGTTACTCGTAATCTGCGTGGTTCCATTATGTATGTACCAACACATGGGCCATACATGAAACGAAGAGAAGCAAAGTATGGTTTAGTGAATCAAAAAGAAGCCATTCTAGAAGTGGCAGAAGTTGTAGGATTACCACTTGTACCAGTAGAACAAAGAGACCCACGATATACATCATCCTATGGTGTTGGTGAACTAATTGCCCATATTCTTGAGGATGGAATACGTGATATTAAAATTGCGATTGGTGGAACATCTACAAATGATGGTGGCATTGGCGCTATGCAGGCGCTAGGTGTGCACTTCTTAGATAAAGATGGAAAAGAAGTAAAGGGGATTGGTGATAGTCTAAAAGATATCGTCACAATCGATACTTCATGCATGAACCCACTGGTACAAGAAGCAAAGTTTACGATTATGTGTGATGTAGATAATCCTCTATGTGGTCCAAATGGTGCAACGATGTGCTATGGAAAACAAAAAGGTGCTACAGCTGAGATACAAACAGAACTTGAAAAGGGTATGGAAAACTACCGTCAGGTTTTACTTAAAACATTTGGAAAAGATGTAAATGATATCCCTGGCTCTGGTGCAGCAGGCGGAATGGGTGCAGCCTTCTCATTATTCCTATTAGGAGAAATGAAGTCTGGAATTGAAGTTGTTATGGATTTAATGAACTTTGATCAGATGTTAGATGGCGTAGATTATGTTATCAGCGGTGAAGGAAGAGCGGATGCACAAACACTGCATGGCAAAGTGCTCTATGGAATTGGTAAGCGTTGCAAAGAAAGAAATATCCCAGTTATCGCAATCTGTGGTTGTCTTGGGGATGGCTATGAAGCGTTATATGAACACGGTATTACAAAGTTCTATGCAACAACAGATAAGGAACTATGTGAAAAACAAATTCTAGCTAATGCGAATGATAACTTTATGAAGACAGCTATTCGTATGTTTGAAGATATCAAAAATGGAAATATTTCTTAGTTGAAACCTTCAGTAAATGATATGATTTATATAGATAAAAGTATTTCGGAGGATAATTGATATGATTTTAAAAGTTGTACGTGAAAAGGAAACAAAATACTATGTTCCTACACAGATTCAAGCAATGACAATTTCAGCTGTCTACAATACAGATGATATGTTTGATGTAACATTTATTGTAAATGGTGTTTCTGAACCAGTTAGAACATTCCCATCCAAGGAAGATGCAGAAGAATTCTTAGTTCGTTTGGATACACTGTATTGTTCACACGATCCTGAAATCCATGTTGTGAATTTGAATACTTTATAAAACTAAGATTATACAGTTAAATTAATTTTGATAAAAGGCAATTTTTGGATATTACCCGTAAAATTGCCTTTTATAATGTAAAATATAATACATAATTTTCATATATAATGAAAATTAACTATTTGTATGTCAATTATACAATTTTTATTTGATTAAATATTTCTGTCTAATATAATATTTGTGAATTACAAATTCATGGGGAGGTTTTTATGATGAAGAAATTCAAAGCTTTTTTGCGGCCGGCATTAACAATAATGTTGATGTTATCAATCTTTATTCCGGTAATTTCAAATGTATCAATACATGTAGAGGCTGCCGAAGAATTTGAGGCATATACAAAATCAGGTGAATACCCTGCAAGTGATCACATTAAAAATCCTATCTATATTAGACCAAAAGGAGCGACTGAGAAGGGCATTGTAGGATACTGCTTTAATGATCATAAAGCATTTCCTGAAAGTAGCTTTTCGCCACGAAAGGTGTATTACACAAAAGAAGCTGGTAGTGGAGCTGTTTTTGAAGAACTAGCGGATACAGAAAGAGTTACTGGCGAAGATCTTTATAATGGATTGCTTAGAGTTGTTTATGATGGCTATCCTAATAATAAATCTGGTATCCAAGAAAGATATGGTTTAACAGATGGACAGTTTAGACAGATTACACAGTTTGCGGTTTGGTATTATACAGATAGTTTCAATATGCCATTACGCGATACAAGTGGTTTGGCTTATTCTCAAAATGAGTTGGATGCTTTCAATGATTTAATCAATAGTACTACAGCAATTCCTGCTGGAACATCAATTGATATTTACAGGAGTAAAAATGCTGATTACCAGCATTTATTAAGTGGTCATATCGTAGACCCAACGCCAACGCCAACTCCAACTCCTACACCTACTCCTACTCCAACACCAACGCCTGTGCCAACTCCTACACCTACACCTACTCCTACTCCAACACCAACACCTGTACCAACTCCAACACCAACGCCTGTGCCAACTCCAACACCAACACCTGTACCAACACCAACTCCTGGCACAACTACACCAAAAACTGGTGATCGTGGTGATATTTCCTTGTATGCAGGATTAATGTTAGTATCAGGACTTGTAATTGTTTGTGTATTATTTAGTTGTAAACAACAAGCATAAAAGGATTTGTTAACAAAGCGCTTCACAATGAAGTGCTTTTCTGTATCTATATGGATGAATGTATACATTTAAAAAGCCCACAACACGTGGGCTTTTCTTACATTTTAGATCCTTTGGAACCCTTTGCGCTTGAAGCGGAGAAGTTACTGAGGATATTTGTTTCATAGGAGAAGGTCATCTTAGATCTTCTTCTTTCTCTATCTAATGCAAGTTCTACAAGTTTGTCCATTAACTCAGAGAAAGATACACCAGCAGCTTGCCATAGGTAGAAGGCAAGGGAGCCTGGAATAGTGTTGATTTCGTTTACGTAAACCTTCTTTGTGTCTGCGTCCATTAAGAAATCGATACGACATACACCAGATGTGCCTAGTACACGGAAAGTTTCCTTGGCTAATTGTTGAACAAGTCTTGTCTGTTCATCTGTAAGAGGTGCAGGTACAATACGTGCAGTACTTGCCATACCTTTAGAACCTTGACTCTTAGAGCTCTTTCCACCACCGAGATACTTATCAGAGAAGCTGAGTAACTCATCTTGAGACACTGAACTTACTTCTTCTAGTACGCTAGCTACACAGGAATAGGAATCTCCAACTACAGAACAGTTGATTTCACGCATTGGTTTTACAACTTTCTCTGTGATAATCTTTTCATCATACTGACGTGCTTCATCAAAACATGCAAGATATTCTTCATCGTTATGTGCGATAGAGATACCAACAGAAGAACCTGTACGTGCAGGTTTAATAATAACTGGATAAATTAAACGATGCACCTTATCGAGGATTTCATTTTGATGTGTATCCATTTCTGAACCGTATACCCAGAACCAATTTGTGATTGGTAGGTTGTTATCACTGAGTACATTCTTCTGTAAAACTTTATCCTGTCCAATCGCTGCACCATAGAGGTCACAACCAGCATATGGAACCTTCAACATCTCAAAGAAACCTTGGATTGTGCCATCTTCGCCGTTTGTACCATGCATGACAGGAATAGCTACGTCAATTGTACCTAATTCCTTAGGGCCAAATAGGGATGGTTTAACAGGACGGATTACAACACGATTATCCTCTGATGTAATGGAAACTTGTGTACATTGAGAAATCAAATGCTTGAGATCCTTGTAGTTACTCATATCCTTTAGTAAATCAGAGACATATAGTTTACGTTCCTTTGAGACATATACAGGAATGACGTTGTATTTATTTTTATCAAGTGCTTCAATCGCTTGATGTGCAGAGATAATACTTACTTCATGTTCGACGGATTCACCACCGAAAAATACTGCGATATTTAATTTCATAAGACCTCCGTTAACACCACTTATTATACTCTAAACTTCATTCGAAACGAAAACGATTTTTCATAACTTAAGGGGAAGTTAATCATCACTAATTAATATGGCTGAAAATGTCAAGAAATTGAATAAACGTGGTAAAATATCATGGAAGAAGAGGTAGGTAATACAGAATGAACAAAATTGCACAGTTTGAAAAAGTAAGTTACGAACAGTTTTATAAGGATTGGCAGAAGACTTTTCCAAATGAAACAAGAGATATTGCGGAAATATACAACGTAATTAAGCTTCCACGACGTGCAACAAAAGGTTCTGCGGGGTATGATTTTTATACACCAATTGATTTGAAGATTGCCCCACAAGAAACTGTACTAGTACCTACTGGTATCAGAGCGAAAATGCAAGATGACTATGTGCTAATGTTATTTCCACGTAGTGGATTAGGCTTTAAGTATCGTTTACAGCTAAATAACACAGTGGGCATTATTGATAGTGATTACTATCACGCAGATAATGAAGGACATATCTTCTGCAAACTAACGAATGATACAAACGAAAATAAAACAGTTGAGATTGCAAGTGGCCAGGGAATGTTGCAGGGTATTTTTGTATCCTTCGGTATTACGGTAGATGATGAAGCTGATGCTGTAAGAACTGGTGGCTTTGGTAGTACAACGAAATAGAAAGATAGGTAGTAAGATGGATTTAAAACTTTGGCAAGAAATAGATCAGAATGAACCAATTCCAGAACATATCCTAAAACGTATGGAGGAATTCAGACAAAAGGGTGCGATTTTACCTGAAGAAAAATATATTAAACGTCCCACAATGATTGAGGGTATTCGTAAGGCTGCTAAATTAAACACACAAGTGTTAGATGAAGTTGCTAAACATATTCATGTCGGTATGTCGACACAAGAAATTGACGATATCGTTAAAGACTTCACAGAAAAGAATGGTGGCATCTGTGCACCATATCACTATGAAGGTTTCCCAAAACATGTATGTACATCAATAAATAGTGTTGTATGTCATGGAATCCCAAAGCACATTCAGAAACTACATGATGGTGATATTGTCAACGTTGACTGTACAACAATTGTGGATGGGTATTATGGTGATGCGTCCCGTATGTTCTGTATTGGAAATGTCAGTGAAGAACGCCGTAAGCTTGTCGAAGAAACAAAGAAATGTCTTGAAATTGGACTAGCCGCTGCACAACCATGGAATACCGTTGGGGATATTGGTTATGCAATACAGAAGTATGCGACATCCAAAGGATATAGTGTTGTAAGAGAATTGGGTGGTCATGGAGTAGGCATTGAATTTCATGAAGATCCATTTGTGGCGCATGTTGGTAAGAAGGGTACAGGTATGGTACTTGTACCAGGTATGATTATTACCATTGAACCAATGATTAACTTAGGTAAGGCTGCAGTTGTAATCGACCCATATGATAATTGGACTATCAGCACAATAGACGGTAAAGATAGTGCACAATGGGAATATACAATCTTGATTACAGAAGATGGTAATGAAGTATTAAGTTATTAATTAATAAAATAGATGGTGGAGGAGGTAGTTGATAGAACATGAGTAATCACAATATTTATGTAACAGGTCATAAACATCCAGATAGTGATTCAATCTGCTCGGCAATTGCGTTTGCAAATTTATTGAATAAGACTGGTAGTACGGCAATTGCTTGTCGTCAAGGACCTTTGAATGAAGAAACAAAATTTATTTTACGTACATTTCATTTAGATAATCCGTTATTGATGACGGATGCACGTGCACGTTTAGCAGATATCAATCTCGATACTCCAACAACCATTCGTTATGATGAAACAGTTCATCATGCATGGCATCTGATGTTAAGAACACAAAACCGTTCTTTATATGTTCTGGATGAAAATGAGAATCTATGTGGTATCTGTTCTACAAGTGATCTTTCTCGTTATCGTATCCACGAAGATACTGATTTAAAGGACTTGATGGCAACTGCGACATTAGATAATATCGCACGTACGATTGGTGGTAAGGTTGTATTGCGACCAAAGGAATTCAGTACAAATGGCCAAGTACACATCGTTACCTTGGATGACTTGAAGCTAGTTGAAAGTTTCATCGCTGGTAGTATTATCATCATGTCCGAAGGACACGAAAAGCAGCTAAACTTGATTCGTCTAGGTGTAAAATGTTTGGTTCTAACTTGTGATGAACATGCGGCAGATGATGTTAAAGAACTTGCGAAGGAGTATGGTTGTGCAATCGTTGAGACACCTGATCGTACCATGCATACAGCGACCGTTATTACAGAGAGCTATTCTGTTTCTCAGATTATGACAACAAACTTAATCTGCTTTAAGAATACAGAGTATGTAGAAGATGTTGCGACAAAGATGAATGCCTCACGTGTACGTAGTTATCCTGTACTAGATGAAAATGGTAAAGTTGTAGGCGGTGTATCACGCTACCATACACGTAACTATAAGAAGTTACGTATCGCGTTAGTTGACCATAGTGCAACAAACCAAACAATGAATCATATTGATAAAGCAGATATTGTCGCAATTATTGACCATCACCATATTGGAGATATTCAAACAGACCATCCAATTGAATACCGTAACCATCGTTGTGGTTGTACAAGTACAATTATTTATGGCTTATATTGTGAGAAGAATATCGTTCCAGATCCAACTATGGCTGGCTTAATGATGAGTGCAATTCTTTCCGATACACTAAATTTCAAGTCTGCGACAACAACACTGGAAGATATTAATACAGCTAAAAAGTTAGCAGAGCTTGCGGGCATTGATGATATCGATGCTTACGCAAGAGAGATGTTAGGTGCTTCTGTTGCCTTGAAGGATTCTACACCACATGAAATCCTCAATCGTGACCTTAAGAACTATGATATCGGTAAGTATAAGATTTCTATCGGTCAGACAAACTACAGTCATACGGAAGAAGTGCAGAAATTATTACCTGCATTCAAGGAAAATATGAAGAAAGAACAGAAGGACCGTCATCTAGATCTCTTACTGATGTTATTTACGGATGTAATGGGAAATGGTTCCTACTTCGTCTTCTATGGACCAATGTCTTATGTCATAACAGAAATGATTGAAACACAGATTGATGAACATTCTGGTTATGATCCAAATATCATTTCCAGAAAGCAGCAGTTATTACCAAAACTATCTGCGATTATTAAAGAACTCTAAGTCCTGCTTTTGCAGGGCTTTTTGTGTTACCATAGATGAGTAGAAAGAGGTTTTATGCTAGATATTTGTTTACTAGGTACAGGTGGAACGGTTCCCTTACCAAATCGATGGTTAACATCCTTATTGGTAAGATGGAATGGAAATACATTACTTGTGGATTGTGGAGAGGGTACACAGATAGCCATACATCAATATGGATATTCTTGTAAGACAATCGATACAATTCTTTTAACGCATTTCCATACAGACCATACGGCTGGCTTACCTGGTCTATTACTAACGATGGCAAAGTCTGAGCGAACAGAACCTGTAACAATCTATGGTCCAAAAGGATTAATAGAAGTATTTGAAGGTATCTATAAAGTTGCTCGTTATATTCCTTTCGAAATTAAGCTTGTAGAAATCGATGGACCACAAGTAGACTTCGAAGTAAATGGTCTAAGAATCAAAGCATTACATGCCAAACATAGTGTGCCTTGTTATGCGTATATCTTTGAATTAGATCGTACGCGTAAGTTTGATAAGGATAAAGCAATCGCTAAGAATGTACCAATGAAAGTCTGGGGAAGGCTTCAAAAAGGCAACCCTGTCGAGTTTGATGGTAAGATGTATACACCTGATGATGTGTTGGGTGAAAGTCGTCAAGGACTCAAGCTGGTCTATGCAACAGATACTAGACCACTAGAAGAGTTAGTAACATACGGAGGTCATGCGGACCTTTATATCGGTGAGGGTATGTATGGTGATCCAGAAAAGATTGAAAAAGCAAATCTAAACAAACATAGTACCATGCAAGAAACAGCTATTCTTGCAAAGCAGATGATGGTAAAAGAATTGTGGTTTACACATTATTCTCCATCCATCAAAGATCCATTGGAATATGAAACAGTCATAAGACAAATCTTCCCGCAGGCAATCATTCCTGCAGATGGACAAAAAAAGGTACTTCGGTTTGTGGATGAAGGGGAATAAAATGAGTGTCTATCATGTTGTGATTAATCCTGCTGGGGCTAGCGGTAGGACAAATGAGTGTTGGGATATTATCAAAAAAGAACTCGATACAATTGGAGTTGATTATAAAGTACATCTTTCAAATCTTGAACATGGTATCAAGGACATTATGAAGGAATTAACTTCAAATGATGAAAGAGTCAATATTATCTTAATTGGTGGCGATGGTTCTATGAACCTAGCAGTTAATGGTATCGTGAACTTTAAAAATACATATCTAGGTTTGATTCCTTGTGGATCAGGGAATGACTTAGCCAAGTCACTTGGTATTCATGGAACAGAGATTGAATGTTTACACCGTATACTAAATGATCAGAGTGGCAAAGACTTAGATGTGGGTGTATTAACATACCATACACGCTATGACGAAAAGGGAAATAAGGTATCTGATGAACCATATTTACGTCGATACAATATCAGTTCTGGTATCGGTTATGACGCGGCAATTTCTGAGCAGGTTCAAAGATCACCATGGAAGAAAGTACTAAACGCATTACATTTAGGTAAGCTAATCTACTTGTTTGTTGGTGCACGCTTAATTTTCTTGCATCATCACTTCAAGACAAAGATTCAGATTGATGGTCAAAGTTACTCCTATGATAAGTTATTGTTTATCTCAACAATGAACGAACCATATGAAGGTGGAGGATTTAAATTCTGTCCAACAGCAAATCCATGCGATGGTATCTTGAATACTTGTATTGCGGATGGTTTAGGTAGAATTGATTTCTTCCGCATCTTCCCTTATGCAATGAAGGGAGAACATGGAAAGTTCAAAGGTGTTTCTCTAAAGGATGGTAAACAGATTCATATTCAAACAGAACAACCGGTATGGGTTCATACAGATGGTGAAGTAGAATACAAAACAGATTCTGTTTCTTATCATCTAATGAATGAAAAGTTACACTTCCTTGGTTGGTAATTTGTTATAAAAAAGGATTATCTTGATACATGCATTCATGTTCAATAAAACCTTTTTATATACATATGTATCTAATCATATCTTGACGTATCAATATACTAGCGTATGATGAACATAGATAACTGAAGTAGAAAAATCCGTCTCGTCTACATCCGGCTGAAGAAGAGGAAATGTGGGATGGCCATGCATAGACATGGGCGACGGCCCCACCAGTTATCTATACAAATAGAAAACAGACTTACATCTAGGTATAGAAAGGAATTGAAAGTATGCTTGATGGCAAAGAACTTACACCTGAAGAATATATTAGATTAATTGACGAGGAGTTAAGAAGACTTGAAGCCGAAAAGCTAAAAGCCAATTCCGAAGAAAACAATGCTACTACTAAGCACTCTAAATAGGGTGCTTTTTTTATATGAAGTAGATATAATAAAAACCCAACATTACGAAGGGTTCGACTTTGATTTGAATGGTGTGCTCGATGGGAATTGAACCCACAACCTTTTGATTCGGAATCAAATGCGCTATCCAGTTGCGCCACGAGCACAGAACACTTTATATATTAGCACGGTATGCTATAATTTTGAAGTTATGAATATGAATGTAGATAAGATAAAAATGATTGTCTGTGATATAGACAATACACTGATTCCAAGTGGTTCTGAGCAGTTAAGTCAGCGTAATCGTAATGCTTTACAAACAGCGCTGGCGAATGGGTATGATGTCATGATTAATACGGGTAGACATTATACGTTTTTACAGCCATCGCTATTTGAGGATTTGCCTATGGATATCATTGGTACAATCAATGGTGCGTGTTTGGTAAAGCGTGATGGAACTGTGTTAGAAACACATCCACTACCAACAGAGTATATGAATCGAATCATTTCTTTTGCGCAAGCAAATAATATTGGTTTGGGTTTTAAGTTTGTAGATCACGTTGTAACATACAACGCTCATCAGAAGTTTGTGGATGGATATGTCAATGGGGATCCTGTTAAGGCACAACTTCTAATTAATGATACAGAGAAACGTACGCACCACTTAGAATATGGTAATCCTTTAGGAACATTCTTAGTGGGTGATGAAGATGTGATTATGAATTTTGCTAAGGAGATACCGGACTTGGTATTTGCTTGGTCATCTTTGAAGGGATTTGATGTATTCTTGCGGTCAATTAATAAGTCATTAACTGTAGAAGCTGTTCTCAAGGAGAAGGGCTATACGTGGGAAAACGTTATTGCGTTTGGTGATGCAGGAAATGATACACCGTTTATTCAGAAAGCAGGAATTGGTGTTGCCTTAGGCAATGCGAAAGATGATATTCGCCAGTATGCGGATATTGTTGCGGATACTTGCGCAAATGATGGCGTAGCGAAGGTATTAGAAGAATTAGGGATTGTATAACGAAAAAGTAGATGCTGGTCATCTACTTTTTGAATGGTTCATACATTGGATTTGGTTGATCAAAAATCTTGTGCTTTTTATTAGTAATTGGATTTCTAAATGCAATCCAGTCTGCCCATAAGCCCATAGCTGGGAAATCTTTTGTTTTAATTCCATAGAGTACGTCATTGACGATAGGATGATCAATACTGGAAAGATGAACACGGATTTGGTGAGTTCTACCTGTTTCAAGTGTACATCCTAGTAAACTATAAGATTGATAATTGCCCAGTGCTTCTACACGTGTGATAGCTTCAACACCGGTTTGAGAAATACGATACATACCACTGTTATGACGATCTCTTCCTAGTGGTTTATTGATTGTCATACGGAAGTTTGGATCAATATTACCATTTGTAATCGCTAGGTAGTGACGATGAATTTTCTTGCTAGAAAGTTGTGCGTCAAACCATGGTTGGAAGAATGGAATCTTTGAGTAGATGACAAGTCCAACCGTATCTTTATCTAAACGGTGAATTGGTCGTACTGGTTGTTTGATGCCATGGTTGATCTGGTATCTAGCCGCATAAGCATTTAAGCATGTTGTATCTCCAGGATCACTATGGATAATCATACCTGCATCTTTATGCACGATATAGATGAATGCGTCTTCGTATATGACTTTACATTCTGTTTCTGCAGGAATCCAATCGATTGGTTCTTCTGGGAAGATGATTGTGATAGTTTTGTGGTCAATGATTTCTTTGCTGTGTTTGACTGGGGTACCGTCTAATAAGATTTGTTTATTTAACAATAGTAGATATTTGTTTTTCTTTGATTGATAGTAATCGTTTAGAAAATCTTCTACTGTTTTTTTGAGGTATTTTCCTTCTGGGTCAATCGTAATCGTATTGTCTTGTACGAGGTATTTCATTAACCTAACTCCAATACAGTAATGGATTCTACAAGTGGCGTCTGTGGGAATAGGTCATATGGAATTACAGTCACTACGTGATAGCGTTGCTTAAGAACTTTGAGGTTCTTTGCAAGGGTGGATGGATTACAGGAGATATAGACAATCTTCTTTGGTAATACATGCATGATGGTATCTAGCATCTCATCATCCATGCCACTGCGTGGTGGGTCAACTAATAAGCAGTCAACTGTCTTCTTCATCGCAATCTTACGTAGACCGTGTGCCGCATCATCACAGATGAATTCTGTATTTGTGATGTTGTTTAGTCTAGCGTTGTTTGTGGCATTTTCAACAGCACTTGGAACAGATTCAATACCATAGACGACATTTGCCTTATCCTTGGCCATTAATGCCATCGTACCGATACCGCAATAGGCTTCTACTAATACCTTGCATGGGTCAATCTTACTGATTGCCATCTGATACATCTTTTCGGCTTGGTCAATGTTTAATTGGAAGAAGGATTCTGCTGAAAGTTGTAGTTGAATCTGATCCATAGCGATAGTTAATGCGTTTTGACCTGCAAGTACTTTTGCGGGTGAACCGAAAATCTGATTTGTCTTACGATTGGTATTCAAGGATTGACATAGAGATTCCATACCAGGAATTTCCATGATTCTATCAATTATGATAGAAGGGATATGTTCTTTACCAGTAATAAGGGTACACTGTGCTTTGCCATCGATCACACGCAGAACGATATAACGTAGTCCTTTTTGTGATCTCTGGTTATAGGCATCATAGCCTTCTTCGTTGAGGATACGTAAGATTTCTTTACGGATTTCTTCTAGCTTTGGATCATGAATTAAGAAATGTTCGATAGGATGGAAGTGGTTTGTCTTTGGTTCATACATGCCATTGACCAATATATCATGTGATTTCTGGACTGGTAGCTTGCATTGGGAACGATAACCAACCTGTTTTTCACTTGCGTGCATATCACGCACGAAGGAACGCTTTACATTTCCGTATTTAAATAATGCTTGTTCAAGTATATCTTGTTTGTGACGTAATTGTTTTTGGTAATCCAAAATAAAGAGAGGACAACCATGTGCTTGTTCTAGTGGACTAGGGGATTCAATACGATCTGATGATTTTGTGATAAGTCGCTTGAGACGAGCCATTGCGTATTTTGGCTTCTCCTCAATGATTTCGACTTCTGCTGTTTCTTCTGGTAATACTCCATCACAGAATACTGGTTTTCGATTGATAAAACCAATACCTTCACCGTTGATTCCTAACTTTTTAAATTCTACTTTCATAGTGACCTCATTTGCTTAAAAGCTTCTTTCTACAATATCTGTGTTTAGCGTATCACGCTTTTATCCTTCTTAATAGATAAAATGGCAAATTAAAGATTAAATTTAACAACTGGAAAAGAGGAAGTTCCGGGTTGAGTTGTTGCAAAGGCTTTCATTACGTTTTAAAATAGAAACAACGGGAGTCAGAGCATTCTGACAAAGAAAGGGAAAGAATTATCATGAAGAAATTATTTACTTCAGTGCTATCACTTGCAATGATTGCAACGATGGCAGGTTGTGGCGGAGATACTGCAAAGAACAGTACTGCTACAGAAACAGGTTCAGGCAAGGCTACTGCTGAGATCGCTGTTGTTACTGACGTTGGTCAGTTAATGGACAAGGGCTTCAACCAAGGTACTTATGAAGGTGCTGTAAAGTATGCGGAAGACCACAAGTTAACACACAATTACTATCAGCCAGCAAACGGTGCAGACGCAACAGATAACGACCGTATCGATGCGATGAAACAAGCTATCGAAAATGGTGCGAAGATCATTGTGGCTCCAGGATTCTTACAGGCTAAGGCAATGGAAACAGTTGCCAAGGAAAATCCTGATGTAAAGTTTGCATTCGTTGATGGTTGGGCTTTAGGTCTAGATAACGTTACAGCTATCGTTTATAAGGAACAGGAAGCTGGATACTTTGCAGGATACGCTGCAGTAATGGAAGGTTATACAAAGTTAGGTTATACAGGTGGAGGCGGAGGTGCTAACCCTGCATGTAATCGTTTCGGTTATGGTTTCGTTCAAGGCGCAAGTGCTGCTGCGAAGGAAAAGGGAATCACAGTAGAAATCAAGTACTCCTATAAGTATGGTTCTACATTCTCAGCTTCAACAGAATTACAGACACAGATTGCTGGTTGGTATGCTAATGGAACTGAAGTTGTATTCGCATGTGGTGGATCAATGTTCCAGTCCGTATTATCTGCGGCTTCCGAATATGAAAATGCTAAGATTATCGGTGTAGACGTTGACCAGTCTGCTGAAAGTTCAAAGGTTATTACAAGTGCTATGAAGGGCTTAAGTGCATCTGTTGAACGTATTTTAGGTCAATTCTACGAAGGTAAGTGGGACAGTGAACTTGCTGATAAGGCTCAGAACCTTGGCGCAGCTGAAGGTGCTACAGGCTTACCAGAAGACACATGGTCAATGAAGAACTTCACAGTTGAACAATACAAGGCATTGTTCAAGAAGGTTGCTGACGGTGAAATCGTACCAGATTCTAAGACACCGGAAGATGCAAACAACGCTGACTGGTTGAAGGGTATTCCAAACGTAACAATTGATTTTGAAGCGTAATGAAGTCATAAGTTCTTTACAGGGATGATAGTAACGCTATCATCCCTGTATTTGTATATTCTTGTTGTACGCAAGGACGGTTTTATATCCTGTATCAAAGATACGTGATATAAAACTGCGCATATAACCTTGCAAAAATATCATGTATAATTAACTTGCAACAAGAGAAAATTTGATTATTACATCATCGGTAATGGAGGATAGACTATGGATGAAAATGTAGTTCATGAATCTCCCTATATTATTGAAATGCGCAATATTACCAAGATTTTCCCTGGAATCATTGCGAATGACAATATTACTTTACAGTTAAAGAAGGGTGAAATTCATGCACTTTTGGGTGAAAATGGTGCTGGTAAGAGTACACTGATGAGTGTTCTTTTTGGTCTATATCAGCCAGAAGAAGGACAGATTTATAAGAATGGAAAGCCAGTTCAAATCAACAATCCAAATGATGCAAATGATTTGGGTATTGGAATGGTACATCAGCACTTTAAGTTAGTACAGGTGTTTACTGTTTTAGAGAATATTATTCTCGGTGTTGAAACGACGAAACTTGGCTTTATTAGTAAGAAAGAAGCACGTAAGAAGGTTGTTGCGTTATCCAAGTCCTATGGATTAAACGTCGATCCTGATGCGTTAGTTGAGAATATTACGGTAGGTATGCAGCAGCGTACAGAAATCTTAAAGATGTTATACCGTGATAATGATATTTTGATTTTTGATGAACCTACGGCTGTATTAACACCACAAGAAATCGAAGAACTTATGCAAATCATGAGAAGTCTTGCAAAGGAAGGAAAGTCTATCTTATTTATCACGCATAAGTTAAATGAAATTATGCAGGTAGCAGATCGATGCTCTGTATTGCGTAAGGGTGCGTATATTGGTACGGTTGATGTGAAGAATACGACAAAGGAAGAACTATCAAATATGATGGTTGGCCGTGATGTTAAGTTTGTCGTAGATAAGAAGGAAAGTAATCCTACTGAAGAAGTATTAGAACTTGAGAACTTATGTGTCTTTGACAAGATTCATAAGAAGGATAGTGTTCATGATGTATCTTTCAAGGTTCGTAAGGGTGAAATTGTTTGTATCGCAGGTATTGATGGCAATGGTCAAACAGAGCTAGTACATGCAATCACTGGTCTTGAAAAGATTAAGAGTGGTAAGGTAAAACTCAATATTGATGGTGAGATGAAGGATGTTTCTCATACTTCGATTCGCTATAAGAATACACATGGTATTTCTCATATTCCAGAAGACCGTCATAAACATGGTTTAATTCTCGATTACTCTTTGGAACAGAACTTAGTCTTGCAAAGATATCTTGAACCTGAATTCCAAAACCATGGCATGATTCGCTTCAAGGAAGTTAGAAAATATGCAGATCGACTCATTCAAGAGTACGACGTACGCAGTGGTCAAGGACCAATTACAATTTCTCGTAGTATGTCTGGTGGTAACCAACAGAAGGCAATTATTGCACGTGAATTAGACCGTAAACATAATCTATTGATTGCAGTACAACCTACACGTGGTCTAGACGTTGGTGCGATTGAATACATTCATAAGCAGATTATTCAAAGTCGTGATAGTGGAGCAGGTGTATTGCTTGTTTCTTTAGAATTAGATGAGGTTATGAACTTATCCGACCGTATTCTTGTCATGTATGAAGGCGAAATTGTTGGAGAACTTGATCCTAAGAAGACAACTGTTCAAGAGTTAGGTCTATACATGGCTGGTGCGAAACGTAATGGTAAGGAGGATCACAGCGATGAAAAATAAGAATAAAAAATCCTCTGCAGGATTAAAGTCGCTGAGTGCTTCTTTGTTATGTATCTTCGGTGGTATCTTTGTTGGATTTGTAGTCCTTGTATTACTATCCATATTTAATCCTCGTATTGGATTTGCGGAAGCTGTACGTGGCATTCTCATTGTTCTTGGTGGACCATTCTCTGGTGGTGGTAACTCACTATTCCAGCTTGGTAACATGTTGTTTAATGCAACTCCATTAATTCTAACGGGTTTATCTGCATGTATTGCATTTAAGACAGGTTTATTTAATATCGGTGCTCCAGGACAGTACTTGATGGGTGCGATGGTAACATTGATTGTTTCTTTATCTATTCCATCCGCAACTGTTCCTTCTCCAGTTATTTGGATCCTTGCATTAATTTGTGGTACGTTAGCTGGTGCACTTTGGGGTGCGATTCCTGGTTTCTTCAAAGCATATCTCAATGTCAACGAAGTTATTGTTTGTATTATGACAAACTGGATTGCGGCCAATGTAGTTAGCTGGGTATTTAATGGTTCTAAGTTTATTAACGTTGCAGAATCAAAAGTAAACTTTATCATGAAGACAGAAGTAAACAATATCGCAACGGCAACATTTGGTTTAGATAAGATTTTCTCTGGTGGTTCTGTTGTTTCCTATGCGGACGCAAGTATCTTCCTAGCAATCTGTGTAGCCATCGCACTCTATATTGTGATGAATAAGACTACATTTGGATATGAACTAAAGGCTTGTGGATATAACCGTGATGGTGCTAAGTATGCAGGCATGAATGAAAAGAGAAATCTACTTCTAGCGATGGCTATCGCTGGTGGACTTGCGGCAATGGGTGCTTCTATCTGGTGCCTCAATGGTCATCAAGACTTCAAGTGGGAGACATATCAGACATTACCAGTGGATGGATTCAATGGTATCCCAGCAGCCTTGCTTGCAGGAAATAATCCTATCGGCATTATCTTTACTGCAATATTCTTAAAGTATATCAACGTAGGTGGATCAAACCTAGCGGCGAATACTGCATTTAACGAATATGTATCTCAGTTAATGGTAGCGATGATTGTCTACTTCTCAGGATTTGCAAGATATATCAGTATGTTATTAAGCACAAAGAAAAAATCCCTACAAGAAATTGAGACAGAGATCAAAAATAGCAAGGAGGAAAAGAAATGATTTTTATTCTTCAGAAAACATTGATTTTTACTATTCCGCTATTGATCGTTGCCTTAGCAGGTATGTTTGCGGAACGTAGCGGTATCATCAACATTGCATTAGATGGTATCATGATTTTCGGTGCATTTATCGGTGCAGTCGTAACGCTATTATTACGACAGAATGTGCCATTCTTCGTTGACCATAATCAGATTATGTTTGTGGTAGCGATGCTTGCGGCAGCTGTTGCAGGTGCGTTATTCTCACTTCTATTATCTGTATCTGCGATTAAGTTTAAGGCAGATCAGACAATCGCTGGTACAGCATTAAATCTTCTTGCGCCAGCTGTTGCGCTCTTCTTTATCAAGGTATTTACAAGTAAAGACCAATTAGAGATGGGTACAGCTGTCGACTCCCTTGGACAACGTCATGACTTTGGTTATGTAATCCAAAACAAAGAAGCAACTGGTATCTTTGCGGTACTATTTGATAAGGCTTATATTTCAACCTTTATCGCAATCGTATTATTTATTATCTTATCTATATTCTTATACAAGACCAAGACAGGTTTACGTTTGCGTGCATGTGGTGAACATCCTCAAGCAGCTGACTCTGTTGGAATCAACGTATATAAGATGCGTTATCTTGGTACAACAATCTCAGGTGCGTTAGGTGGATTTGGTGGTTACTTATATATTGCGACAGTTGCCAATGGTACAGCTTCTGGTGCAGTAGCGGGTATGGGATTCTTAGCTATGGCTATCATGATTTTCGGTAACTGGTCACCACTTGGCGTAGCGTTTGGCTCGCTAATGTTTGGATTCTTAAAGTGCTTAAGTGTAGTGTATAACCAAATTCCTTTTACAAAGGGCTTACCATTACCAATGTATTTCTATAACATTATTCCTTATCTAGTCGTATTGATTGTGTTAGGCTTCTCTAGTGGAAAATCGAGAGCACCTAAGGCAGAAGGTATTCCTTACGATAAGGGAACACGTTAATCATAAAGATAGAGAAGTTGTGGCAGGCAACTTCTTTTCTTTGCGACTCTTGGCGCATTAGGAAAAAGATGGATATTGTGGTAAAATGGAAGTGGTGAAAGTAGGTGATTTCTTTGTATAAAGTAAAAGATATCGTTGTCTATCGAAGAGATGTATGTCGCATTACAGGAAAGAAACGCAGTGACTTTACGGGGGAACAATGTTATATTCTTGAACCGTATTTTCCTACTTCTGGATCTATTTCTATTCAGGTTCCAGTGTCCAATAAAGCAGGTCACTTACGTGATTTAATTACAAAAGAAGAGATTGATCAGTTGATTATTGATACACCTGATTTAGAGACTCTAGAAAGTAAGCCTGCAAATATGAAGAGTCAGTATGCTTCACTGTTAAAAGGAAATGACATTAGTGAATTAGTACGTATCATCAAGACTTCGTATGGACGCAATCAAGAGCGTCTTGAACAACATAAGAAGTTAGCTTCTATCGATGATGAATATTTACAGATTGCTGAGAAATACCTATATGAAGAACTTTCTGTTGTGTTGGATTTATCAATTGAAGACACAAAGGAATATTTTGAAAAAGAGGTAGCGAAATTAACTCAAAAATAAGAGGTGACTATGAAGAAAAATGATACACTATTGCAAGCTTTTGAGTGGTATCTTCCAGATGATAGTCAACATTGGAATAAATTGAAGGTGCTGGCACCTTCTTTTTCTAATCTGGGAGTTACACTGGTTTGGTTACCGCCAGCATATAAAGGGGCTGGTGGAGTAAATGATGTAGGATATGGTGTCTATGATTTATATGATCTTGGAGAGTTTGATCAAAAGGGGACAATCCCTACAAAATATGGTACAAAACAAGAATATCTAGATGCGATTTCTGCATTGCAAAAAGAAAATATCACAGTTCTAGCAGATATTGTTCTCAACCAGAAGATGGGTGGAGATACAGAAGAAACGATAGATGTTATTAAAATAGATCCAAATAATCGTAACGAAGATATTGGTGGTGATTGTCAGATTACCGCATGGACGAAATTTACTTTTCCAAATCGACATGGAAAGTATTCTACATTTATATGGAATGCAAGTCATTTTGATGGTACAGATTGGGATGAAAAGAAGAAACAAAGTGCCATCTATCTTATTGAAGGAAAGAACTGGGATATAAATGTAGATGATGAACATGGTAACTATGATTATTTAATGGGTTGTGATATTGATTTTAAAAATGAAGAAGTCCTACAGGAGTTTAATTGTTGGGGTAAATGGTATATAGATACTACCGGTATTAATGGAATGCGTTTAGATGCGGTAAAACATATTGATAATCAATTCTTTAAGAATTGGTTACCTGACATGCGTGCATATAAAGGGGATAATTTCTTTGCGGTAGGTGAGTATTGGAATGGTGACCTTGGCAAGCTGCAGGAATATCTTGCGGATGCGTCGGATTGTATGTCTTTATTTGATGTACCACTACACTATCAGTTATTAAACGCATCCGATACAAATGGTAACTTTGATATGCGAGAGTTGTTTCAAGGAACACTTGTAGAAAATGATCCATGGCATGCGGTAACGTTTGTGGATAATCATGATACTGAGCCAGGACAATCATTGGAATCCTTTGTTCTATCTTGGTTCAAGCCACAAGCGTACGCATTAATTCTATTACGTATCGATGGGTTACCATGTGTGTTCTATGGAGATTTATATGGAATACCTGCTAAGAATATTCCTGCGGTAGCTGAGCTTCCTACATTAATGAAGATTAGGGAACTTTACGCTTATGGTGAACAACATGACTATTTTGATGATTCAGATATCATTGGCTGGACGAGAAGTGGTATTGATGAATTTGCTGGTAGTGGCTTAGCTGTTGTATTAAGTAATCGAATTGGTGGTTCAAAGAGAATGTATATCGGTACTAGTCATGCAGGAAAAGAATTCAAAGATATTCTAGGACACTGTTCCAATACAGTTATGATTGATGAAGAGGGTTATGGAGAGTTTTATTGTTGTGATGGAAGTGTTAGTGTGTGGCTTGAAAAGACTTTAGAAGTTGAAGTAAGCCTTGACTAACAGAAACTCATTCGGCGAAAATATAGGTGTAATTTGAGGGAGTAGCTGGCACATGCCCGTGCAGCAAGTCA
>JABZMB010000073.1 GCA_015256455.1 Solobacterium sp.
AGAGAGTATGAAACAGATTTTAATTATTGGTATGGGTCGTTTTGGCCGTCATATTGCCCGCAAGTTAAATGATTTAGATATTCAGGTATTAGGTATTGATAATGATGAGGACAAGGTAAGAGAAGTATTGCCTTATGTCACAAATGCCGAAGTTGGTGATGCGACAAACCAAGATTTCTTAAAGACACTAGGTCTTAAGAATTTTGATGTTTGTATCGTTGCGGTTGGTGATAACTTCTTAGCTTCCCTAGAAATCACTTCTTACCTCAAGGAGTTAGGCGCAAAGAAAGTTGTATCCCGTGCTGCACGTGATACACAAGAAAAGTTCTTATTACGAAATGGCGCAGATGCAGTTGTATATCCTGAAAAGTTAATGGGTAACTTAACTGCCATGCGTTATAGCAGTGATAATATCTTTGACTACATTCAAATCGGCAAAGACTTTGCGGTATTCGAAATCGCTGTACCTAATGAATGGTTAGGTAAGACAATTGGCCAGGTAGATGTTCGTAAGCACTACAACATCAATATCATCGCAATTAAGAAGGATGACGATATCTCTGTTACACCAGGCGCTTCACATGTACTTAACTCTGAAGAATCCTTGTTAGTATTAGGTAAAGACAAAGATATTCGTAGTGCATTCCATATTTTAGGTTAATCTTCATTTCGATAAGCATGACTTGGAGAGATTCCAAAATGTTTCTTATACAATCGACTAAAATATAGTGGATCTTGATATCCTACATTCCAAGCAGCCTCTGTTACTGAATAACCCTTTAGTAATAAGTCGGCTGCTTTTCTTAATCGCAAACGAATCAAATAGTCGATTGGACGAATATGGTAAACTTTATTGAACTTATAGGAAAAATGCGCCTCATCCATCTGTGCAGCTTCTGCTAAATCCTTTAACTTTAAATTCTTATGATAAAAAGTCTCCATAAGTTCAATCGCATTTTCAATTTGTAATAACTCTTGGTTGATATAGGAATACCCAAAGGAACTTAAAATCAATTGTTGTGCAATTAAATTACGTTGAATCTGATCATCCCAGTTTGCACGTATGACACTATTTTTCAAACGATTCAATAGTTCAATGGAACTACTATCTTGAAGCGCAGAAATTTCATATACCATATTCATAATATCGCTACTACCATGCCATGGAACCTCTGGATCATAGTAAATATTCAAATGAACAAATGGTTCTTTTGAACTTACTTCAAATGTAACTCTCTGATTTTTCGCTCCATGAATAATATGGTTTGGACTTGCATAAAAAGTTTGATTATTAAACGAAATCTTCGCACTTCCTGAAAGAGGATAAATAAAGGCACTGTGCGTAGTATCGTAGGAAATTTGTTTTCCACTTTCTTTCTTCTGCATAGATATACCTGTAATTAATAATTTACGACTGGTATACTCCTTTTGGCAGGCAATCATAAAGTCCTTTTTCTGCATAGTTTTACCTCTTCTTTAGACAATCTTTCTTACATGGATAATATTTTACATAATTATCCATGTTTTTTTACTATTCTACATTTAAAATGATAAACTTTCCATTTATAATGATACGGCGGTTAGTTTTTTCTAACTAACTTACTTGAAAGGTATGACATAAACTCTAATGATAGCGAAGTCGAAACGTGATATTACATTTCCATATCTATTACTGTTCTTATGTATCTGTTTGGGTATCTCTTTACTTGTGGCCGTATCACTTGGTGCTGTAAAGATTCCTATTGCGGATACATATCAGATTATCATCAAGCAATTATTTCATATTGGAAATGTAGATCATATTGCGAAATCTACAATTGCGATTATATGGAATATGCGTAGTCCTCGTGTCATTATGGGGCTTATCGCTGGTGCAGGTCTTGCGCTATGTGGTAGTACGATGCAGACGACGGTAAATAACCCAATTTCCGAACCATATATATTAGGAATCTCTGCTGGCGCAACCTTTGGTGCAACTCTCTTAATTATTCTAGGTCTTAAATCCTTTATAGGTTTCGGAGCTTTCCTTGGCGCAATCATTGCGACAATCATCGTATTGGTAATTGCTTCAGCAAGCAAAAAGATCACAACCACAAGTCTTGTATTAGCTGGTGTAGTCGTTAATGCCCTCTTTAGTGCAATTTCCAACTTCATCATCTCTATCGGCGCAAACTCCGACAATATGATGACCATTAAATTCTGGACCATGGGCTCTCTTGCCAGTTCCTCTTGGGAAAGTATTCTCCTTCCATTCATCATTATCTTAGTTGCCTGCCTCTTCTTTATGACACAACACCGCATCATGAATGCGATGCTCATGGGAGATGAAGTCGCAATTACCCTGGGTATTTCCCTACAGAAATACAGAATGATTTACATGCTAGTCATATCATTTATCACAGGTATTCTCGTTTCAAGTTGTGGAATTATAGGCTTTGTAGGACTGATTACACCACATATCGCAAGAGCTCTTGTCGGTACAAGTCACCAGAAGATGATTCCTATCTCAATCGTCCTAGGAAGTCTCTTTGTGATATGGGCAGATGTGCTAGCACGTTGTCTTATACCGAATGCAGAGTTACCAATTGGTATCTTTACAGCACTTGTTGGTGCACCGTTCTTTGTCTACATTGTCATTAAGAATCAGAAAGGTGGTTAAATATGGATCTAACTTGTAAAGATGTATGTTATTCCATCAAAGACAAAAAAATATTGGACCATGTTTCTGTTAGTGTAGATAAACAGCGCTTCGTTTCTATACTTGGCCCAAACGGTTGTGGAAAGACAACACTGCTAAAGAATATCTACCGTGTTTTGAAACGAGATTCTGGTGAAATTGTATTCAACGGCAAAAGCATTGATGATTTGCACCTAAGAGAAGCCGCAAAGAAAATTGCGGTCGTAGCACAGTTCAACGAGATTAATTTTGATTGTAGTGTCAAAGATATGGTCCTTCTTGGAAGAACACCACATATCCCGTTTATGCAATCGGAAACGCACAAAGATTATGAAATTGTTGAAGATGCACTACAGAAAGTTGGCATGCTAGATAAAGCAGACCGTTCCTATCTCTCCTTATCCGGAGGGGAAAAACAACGTGTTGCCTTAGCCCGTGCCATCGCACAACAACCAACTCTACTTCTATTGGATGAGCCAACCAATCACTTAGATATTCGATACCAAATTGAAATTCTGCAAATCGTAAAAGACTTAAATATCAATGTTCTTGCGGTATTACACGATATTCAACTTGCATGTCGCTATTCAGATTATATCTATCTGATGAAGCAAGGTACCATCCGCTATGAAGGAAAACCACAAACAACAATTACAGAACAAGCGATGCATGACGTATATGGCATCAACTGTAAACTGACATGGACCCCTGATCAACAGGCATTAATAGAGTATATATGAAAGGAAAACTCATGAAAAAATTATTAAACGCTACCCTCGCTGCAGTATTATCATTCTCATTGATTGGTTGCAGCAACAAATCCGCAACTTCCCAAAAGGAAAGCACAGCATCTACAACAGAAAACACAACAGAAACAAAAGCAGAAGAAACAAAGTACCCTGTAACAATCACAACATACAACGGTGATGGTAAAGAAATTACACAGACATTTGAACACGCTCCTGAACATGTAATTACAAACAACTTATCTGCTACTAAAATCCTAATTGATTTAGGTCTACAAGATAAGATTGTTGGTATGCTTGATCCAGATAACAAGGTTACAGATAGCTACGCTGAAGCAATTGAAAAGATTCCTCACATCGGAGATAAGAAGACAGTTTCTCAAGAAGTAGCACTCTCCTACAACCCTGATGCAATTATCGGCAGAAACATGATGTTCTCAGATAAGTCACTTGGAACTGTAGATACATGGAACCAAAATGGCATCAATATCTACTCCCAAAAGGCATCTGTTTCAAATACAGAACAAAGCATAAACAACGTGATTGAAGACATCATCAATATCGGTATTATCTTCAACGTACAAGAAAAAGCTAACGCATACGCAAAGAAGCTACAAGAAAGAGTTGATTCTGTACTATCCGCTAATGAAAACCAACCAAAGGAATTAAAGAATGCGCTCATCATGTGTGCATACAATGATGAAACATACGGTGCATACAAGTCAGCATTACAAGAAAGTGTTCTAAACGCATTTGGCTATACAAATGTCGCAACAGGTACTTCTGGATTAACTCTAGAAAACTTAGTCACATCTGCACCTGAATTCATTCTCTACGTCACAAGCGACCGTAATCAGAAGTTAGATGCTAACGCTGTAGAACTGATGAAGAATAACGCAGTACTCGCTGATGTTCCAGCAATCAAGAATGGTAAGATCCTAACAATCTCTTATGATGAATTAATGGATTATGGTCCATCTGTGATTGACGCTCTTGAATCAATCAACTCATTCCTAAAGAAATAAGATAATGATTCAAACAAAATTATCACTACCACAAAACTATGATCCTCGTCACGCATATCCACTCATTCTAATCAATGATGGTGATCTTCATCACTTCAATGCTCTCAAAGAAAAAGCAATTCTTGTAGGTCTACTACCAGAAAATAGATTAGTGGATTATACGCCATGGCAGGCCACTGCAATCCATTCAGGCGCAGAAGACTTTGGTGGTCAAGTAGATGAATATCACAATGAACTATTTTACAAAGTTCTACCAGAACTTCAAAGTAAGTATTCTATCGATACAAACAAAATCTTTTATGGAGGCTACTCTTTAGGCGGACTAGCAGCCGTGTATAGTTTGTATCGCACAAATATTCCTAGTGCTATATTCTCTATCTGTGGATCATTTTGGTATCCAGAGTTTGTTAACTTCTGTAAAGAGAATCCCGTTATCAACCAAAACGCTAGCGTTTACTTATATAACGGTAAAACAGAAGGTTCACACCACAACAATATTTTAGATAATGCCCCAAAATGTGCAGAAGAGATTCACTCAAGTCTACGTAAACAGTTGAATCACTTCATATCTGTATTTGATGAGTTCGGGCATCATGAAAATCTAACCAATCGTTATAAAGCTTTGGCTGATTGGTTAGAAAAACAACTATAAGTACTACATTATAAAAGGCGCTAGCAAGAA
>JABZMB010000022.1 GCA_015256455.1 Solobacterium sp.
TCGTGCCCACAAAAGTTTATAGCTTATCCCCAACCCCATGAGATTTTAAAGTGCCGATAAAGAAAATGCAGATGTGAGTCTGCATTTTTATGTTTATTGATTTAAATGTGCAATATAGTTTTCAGCTTGTTTAATACCATCTACTGCACTAGAGACGATACCACCTGCATATCCAGCCCCTTCACCACATGGGTATAGTCCTTGAATCGAAGAACTACCTCCATCATCATTACGAATCATTTTGATTGGGGAAGATGAGCGTGTTTCAAGACCTACCATGATGCCATTTTCAATCCAACCATGTATCTTCTTATCGAATTGTTTCATGCCTTCTTCCATTGCTTGATTTACTTCATCGGAGAAGAATGCATGCATGTCTTTCATGATTGTACCACGTGGATAAGAGGTTTCAATCACAAGTTTATCGGAAGGGGTATGTGCTAGGTAGTCTTTGATATTTTGCGCAGGTGCCACAAAGCCTTCATAAAAACCAAGTTGTTCTAATTTCTTTTGAAACTGGAAACCATCGAGTGGATGACCTTGATCAAAGTCATTACGTGGAATTTGGACAAGGATGGCACTATTTGCATTCTTACCTGCACGCATGCTGTAGGACATTCCGTTTACCGCAAGACAATTTTGTTCAGTAGATGCGGGAATTACCACACCACCTGGACACATACAGAACGAATATACACCATGATTAACAGATGTCTTAGCAGTTAATTGATAGGATGATGCTTTGAGTGCAGGATGACCATAATGTTTACCATACGTACTTTGATCGATAAGACTCTGTGGATGCTCAACACGTACACCAATCGCAAAATCTTTTTGTGTAATCTCAACTCCTTGTGCAAGAAGGGTTTCATAGGTGTCGCTTGCGCTATGGCCAGTGCATAGTATGACACTATCGGTTGTGAAGTCTTGCTTGTTTGTATGGATGCCAATAATCTGATTACCGTTTAATAATAGGCTTTCTAGTTTGGTATCAAAGTGTATCTCACCACCAAGACGGATAATCTTTTCACGTATCTTTTTGACGATTGACTGTAATACATCAGTGCCTAGATGAGGGCGTTGTTGGTATAGAATTGCAGGGTTAGCACCAGCTTCTACAAATTCTTCATATACTTTTGAAACACGTACATTCTTCATTCGTGTTGTAAGTTTTCCATCTGAGAATGTTCCAGCACCACCTTCACCAAACTGTACGTTTGATGATTCTAAAAGTTTACCTTTGGTAAAGAATGCATTGATATCTTTGGTACGTTGTTCAACTGCTTGGCCACGTTCGATGATAATTGGCTTTAGACCAGCTTCTGCTAAGATAAGTCCAGCATACATCCCACTTGGACCAAATCCGACGATGATTGGTCTTTGATTTGGAGTCTTCGTAGTTGTTGGAAGTACGTATACCTCTTTTATTTCTTTTTTTACATCACGATTCTTGAGATATTTATCTTCATTTTTAATAGATGCGTATACACTATAGGAATAGTGTAGGTCATCACCTCTAGCGTCAATTGATTCGCGATCGATTTCAAAGGAATAAATATCGTTGGCTGAACAGCGCAGTTTTTTTGCGATGTGATTAATCGAAAATGTTTCGCCAACTTCACAACGTATCTGGTTAATTTTTAGCATAACGTACCTCTCAACAATGATTATACAATAGCAATCTCTCTTTTGATTAGAGATTGATTTGCGATATAATTTGTACATGAAAATCACAAAACAAAAGAAAATTAAATCTAGTGAAGATGGTCTTCTTGTAAAGAATATTTTATCTAAACAGATGGGTTTTTCACGTCGTGAAATAAGTAGATTTCATGTGTCCGGTTCGATTTATCTCAATGATGAAAAGTGCAGACTGACACAAGAGGTACATACAAACGATATAGTGACTGTGCGTACAGAAGAGCAGCCACAGTTAGAATCAAAACCAATTATCCTCTATGAGGATACTGATATTGTTGTGGTGAATAAACCTGCTGGAATTCCAAGTCACGCAAGTGCAGAACACTTTGATGATGATATGGGTTCTATTCTGAAACGTTACTATCAAGATGATAACTTTACGGTTAGAACTGTAGGACGTTTGGATAAGGGTGTTTCGGGAATTGTTGTATATGCAAAGACAAAACAAATGGCGGCTCTATTGGCATCCGCTCGTGAAGAACAATTATTACATAAAGAATATTTGGCTATCGTAAAGGGCAAGTTTGAAGAGCAAAGAGGAACCTTAACGTATACATTAGGAAAAGAAAAGGGAATACGTGGAAGAAGTGTAACGGTAGATGGTCAGAAATGTATTACCAATTATGAAGTGATTACGGAAGGGAAATTCTTTTCACTGATTAAAGTTCATATTGAGACTGGAAGATTACACCAGATACGTGCGGGCATGGCTCATTTTGGGCATCCACTAATTGGTGATCGTCTATATGGTGGCAGTATGCATGCAATGAAACGTCCTGCATTACATTGTTGGAAGGTGGAGTTTGTCCATCCTAAGACAAAGAAAAAGATTACGATAGAATGTAAACTGCCAGATGATATGCAAAAGGTAGTCAATAAACTTCAAGAGATAAGTATCACAGCGAAAGGTTTGTAATCGAAAATATTTAGGCATAGAATCAAATCATAGAAGTACACAAAGGAGTATCTGTATGAAACAGGAAAATCTCGAAAAGATCATTGCGTTTCGTCATGTGTTACATGAACATCCAGAGATATCAAATCATGAAGAATATACAAGAAAATTAATCAAAGAGTTTATCTTAAATCATATGAAGAGTTATCTTGTCTTTGATGAAAAGGATTGGTTGTATTGCATGAATCCATATCAATCTGAAAAGAAGACAATCGTTTTACGTGCTGATCATGATGCGATTATGAACTCATTGAATACACCATTTCATGGTTGTGGTCATGATGGGCATACTGCAATTTTGTTGGGTGTAATGCTTGAAGAAGAGGAGAAAGAAAGCGAGTATAATATCATCTATCTTTTTCAACCGGCCGAAGAAAATGGTAGTGGTGCAGCTATCTGTAAACCACTATTTGAAAAGTATCATGTAGATAAAATCTTTGGTTTGCATAATATGCCAAACCTAAGAAAGAATGTGATTTACTATCGTCCAGAGACAGTTATGTGTGCATCGGTAGGCTATCGAATCGCTTTGACAGGAGTGCAAAGCCATGCTTCAGAGCCTGAAAAAGGACGCAATCCAGTCTATGCTTTATCTGCATTTGCCAAAGCAATCGAACCTCTAGCAAAGCAGACGGGATTTCAACCATTTACATTTGAAAACTATCACTTTAGCTCACTTGCGATGATAACAATCATTCATATGAATGTAGGTAGTTTAAACTTTGGAATCTCGCCAGCAAACGGTGAAATCTGTTTGACACTACGTGCAGCTAAAGAAAATGAACTATCGATATTAGAAAGATACGTTCGCTCATACTTTGAAGGATTAAAAGAGGAGTTTGAAGTTAGTATTGAAGAATTTGATCGCTTTGATGAAAATTACGCAGATCCATCGTTAGTAGAGAAGATTGTTATGAAATTAAAGACTGCTGGTTTAGAACTGGAGGAATTATCCGAACCAATTCGTGCCAGTGAAGATTTTGGATATTATAAAAGATTTGCTCCAAGTATGTTTGTCTTTGTTGGGATGGGAACTTGTCCTTCGCTTCATCATGATTCCTATGTGTTTGATGATGAAATTATCCCAACTGCAGTACATATGTTTCAGGTGGTAATTAGATAGTGCTTGCATGTATTTCACAAGTACTATTTTTTCATTGATTTTACATGACTTTTTTCTGAAAAAAGGCTTGTATTTTCTAGGGGAATGGAATACTATTAAAAAGCAAGGTGATAACACCGAATGCGCCGATAGCTCAACTGGATAGAGCATTTGACTACGAATCAAAAGGTTGCGGGTTCGACTCCTGCTCGGCGCGCCATTTAAAAAAAGCCCGCTAGAAGCGGTTTTTTTATTAGGATATTTATGCTATCAAATGAGGGAGGACAAAAATATGAGTGATTTTGAAAGCAAAATTAGTTCAGCTGTCCGTGAGGCAGTTAAGCAAGTGTACGATATTGACGCAGATGATTCAATATTGATTGTTGAAACCCCACGTGATCCAAAGATGGGAGACTATTCAACTAGTGTAGCTATGCGCCTTTCCCGAACATTGCATAAGAGTCCATTAGATATTGCTGGACCTATCGTTGAAAAGTTAAAGGAAATCTACACAGAAGCTTCTTCTATCGAAGTTGTTAAGCCTGGCTTCATTAACTTCCGTTTAAAGAAGGATGCTTTAACTGAAGTAATTAACACTGTTATTAACGCCGGCGATGATTATGGTAAGAATAACACTGGTGCAGGTGTAAATGTATTGGTTGAGTGGGTATCCGCTAACCCTACAGGTGACTTACACTGTGGACATGCTCGTAACGCAGCTTGGGGTGACTGTATCTCACGTCTTTACGAAGCAAGTGGTTATAACAACTATAGAGAGTTCTATGTAAACGATGCTGGTAACCAGATTGTAATGTTAGGTGAATCCTTAATTTCTCGTTACTTTGAACACTTTGGGAAAGAATATCCACTTCCAGAAGATGGATATCATGCACAGGATATCATCGATATCGCAAATCAGATTGCAGAAAAAGATGGTGATAAGTGGTTGAATGCTGATCCTGCAGAACGTCTTGAATACTTCAAGAAGACAGGTGTTGAGTTAGAATTAAAGAAGATTGAGGATGACTTAAAACTATATCGTTGTGGTTTCCAAAACTTCCAGCATGAAACATTCTTCTATGAGAACAACCGTAAGCGTATCAATGATTGCTTAACAAAGATGGCTGATATGGGTCTAACATATGAAAAGGATGGTGCTCTATGGTTTAAGAGTACTGAATATGGCGATGATAAGGACCGTGTATTACGTAAGAGCGATGGAACATTGTCTTACTTAACACCAGATATTGCGAACCACATCTATAAGATTGAAAGAGGTTATGACCACTTAATCAACTTATGGGGTGCTGACCACCATTCTTACGTAACACGTATGCAGTCTGCTTTAACTGCTTTAGGTTATCCAGATGTTCTAAAGGTAGATATCATTCAGATGGTACGTATGGTTGAAGATGGTAAGGAAGTGAAGATGTCCAAGCGTACAGGTAACGCGATTACAATTCGTGAACTTTGCGAAGACGTAGGCGTTGACGCTGCTCGTTGGTTCTTCGTTTCTAAGGACGTTGCGACACATATGGACTTTGATATGAAGTTAGCTCGTTCTAAAGACAATAACAACCCTGTATTCTATGCACAGTATGCATATTCCCGTATGCATTCCATTATGAACAATCCTCAGATTCCTACATTTACACAGGTAGCTACTTATGATCGTCTAAGTGATGAGAAGGAATTACAGTTGATGAAGCTTATCAGTGAATTCCCAATCGAAGTTGCAAATGCAGCAGCAAGCAGAAAGCCAAACAAGATTACTGAATATATCATTTCTCTTGTTAAGGTTTACCACAGCTACTACAACAGTTCACGTGTAAATAACCCAGAAGATCCTGAGTTAACAAACCAACGTTTAGGCTTAGTGAAGGCTACAATGATTACATTGAAGAACGCTCTTAACCTTGTTGGTGTAGAAGCACCTGAATCAATGTAATTCAACAATAAGAACGATAAATATGGTCCTTATAGCAATATAAGGGCTTTTATTGTGATTTTTTAGCATTTTTTAACAGAAAGTAATACGAAGATTTTTACAAAAAAATACAAAATTTTAGGCATTATGTTTCCAAATATAGATAAAAATATGTTTATAATAATAGTATAGATTTGAAACCGGTTACATATCATGCGCGCGATATGTAGCCCAAATGAAAAGACAATAGGAGGAAAGCAAATGTCTAACATTCATGTAACGAGTGAAATTAAAACACTCAAAAAGGTTTTATTACACAGGCCAGGAGATGAATTATTAAATCTTACACCTGAAACATTAGGAGAATTATTATTTGATGATATTCCTGATCTTTACGAAGCACAGGTTGAACACGATCGTTTCGCTAAGATCTTACGTGACAACGGTGTTGAAGTTGTTTATCTTGAAGATTTAATGGCTGAAACATTAGATGCTCACCCAGAAATTAAGGAACAGTTCCTTGATCAGTGGTTAGTTGAATCAGGTGTTCATACAACTGAATATCATAAGATTATTAAGGACTACTTAGCTAAGTTTACAAATACTAAGGAATTAGTTCTAAAGACAATGGCTGGTATCACATTCAGAGAAATTGGTGAAATCCACACAAACTTCTTAGTTGACCGTCTTGAATCTAACTCTCACTTATTAGTAAACCCAATGCCAAACCTATACTTTACACGCGACCCATTCGCTTCTGTAGGTAATGGTGCAGTTATTAACAGAATGTATTCTGTAACAAGAAACCGTGAAACAATCTATGCAGATTACATCTTTAGATTCCATCCAGAATATGCTGGAAATGTTCCAGACTTATATGGACGTAATAACCACTTCCATATTGAAGGTGGAGACGTATTAAACGTTAATGAAAAACTCTTATTCATCGGTATTTCACAGAGAACACAGGCTGAAGCTATTCAGGACTTAGCTATGAAGATGTTCTATGAAAACGAAGGAAATAAGATTGAGACAATTTTAGCTTTCAATATTCCTAATTCACGTGCATTCATGCACTTAGATACAGTATTTACACAAATTGATACTGATGCATTTACAATTCACCCAGGTATCATGGGAACATTACAGGTATTTGCATTAACAGCTGATCGTGCAAATCATGATGTTCATATCGAAGAACATACAGGTAAGTTAGAAGATATTCTTGCTAAGTTCATGGGCTTAGATAAGGTTCGTTTATTCCCTTGCGGAGCTGGCGACCCATTAGCTGCTGAACGTGAACAGTGGAACGATGGTTCTAATACATTAACAATCGCTCCTGGTAAGATTATCGTTTACAAGCGTAACTATGTTACAAACCAATATCTAAAGGATAATGGATTTGAAGTATTAGAATTAGAAGCATCCAACTTATGCGTAGGACGTGGCGGACCAAGATGTATGTCCATGCCATTAGTTCGTGAAGACTAGGTTTAAAAATTAAATAACCATATAAATAGAAAAAATATTAAGAAAAGGAGCTATTATGGGCGTAAATGTTAGAGGAAGAAGTTTTTTAACACTATTAGATTTTACATCTGATGAAATCAGATATTTCTTAGAATTATCTGCTGAATTCAAGAGATTAAAGGCTAACGGTGTTGACCACAGTTATTTAAAGGGCAAGCAGGTTGTGCTCTTGTTCGAAAAGACATCTACAAGAACACGTTGTGCATTCGAAGTTGGTGCACGTGACTTAGGTATGGGTGTTACATTCCTAGATTCTGGATCATCACAGATGGGTAAGAAGGAATCATTGGAAGATACAGCTAAGGTATTAGGTCGTATGTACGATGGTATCGAATACCGTGGATTTAAGCAGGAAGTAGTTGAAGAACTTGCTAAGTATTCTGGTGTTCCTGTATGGAATGGTTTAACAGACTTATATCACCCAACACAGATGTTGGCTGATATCTTAACAGTTAAGGAAGAATTCGGCGATGTTAGAGGCCGTAAGTTAACATTCTTCGGTGATGCTCGTAATAACGTTGCTAACTCATTGATGATTGTTTGTGCTAAGTTAGGTATGCACTTCTGCGCATGCGGACCTAAGGAATTAATGCCTTCTGATGAACTTGTTGCTAAGTGCAGAGAAGTAGCTAGCAAGACAGGCGCTGAAATCGAATTAACAGATGATATCAAGATCGGTGCTAAGGATGCAGATGTTCTTTACACAGATATTTGGTTATCAATGGGTGAGCCAGAAGAATTATGGGAGCCAAGAATCAAGCTCTTACGTCCTTACCAGGTTAATAAGGAATTGATGGCTATGGCTAAGCCAACTGCTATCTTCTTACACTGCTTACCATCATTCCATGATCGTAACACAACAGTTGGTGAGAACATCTACCAGAAGTATGGCTTAGAGGCTATGGAAGTTACAGATGATGTATTCTTAGGCACACAAGCTAGACAATTTGATGAGGCAGAGAACCGCATGCATACAATTAAGGCTGTTATGTATGCTACTCTGAAGTAATTACATGGCAAAGCGTATAGTAGTAGCTCTTGGGGGTAATGCCTTAGGCAATACCCCTGAAGAGCAGCTTGAATTAGTTCGTCATACTGCTAAGACTATTGTTGATTTAGCACAGGACGGCTATGAAGTAATTGTTGGTCATGGTAATGGACCACAGGTTGGAATGATCAACCTAGCAATGGAATTCTCATGCACAAAGGGTGGCAATACACCTTATATGCCATTCCCAGAATGTGGTGCGATGTCCCAAGGCTATATCGGTTATCATTTACAACAAGCAATTCAGCAGGAATTAAAGGCTCGTGGCGTTGATAAACAATGTGCGTCTATTATTACACAGGTAGTTGTTGACGCAAACGATCCAGGATTTGCTAAACCTACAAAACCAGTAGGAAGCTTCTATACTAAGGAAGAAGCAGATAAGATTGCTGCTGAAAAGGGCTTTACATTTGTAGAAGATGCAGGACGTGGATATCGTCGTGTTGTACCTTCACCAATTCCACAACGTATCGTTGAATTAAAGGTTGTTGAACAACTTGTTAAGGCTGGCGACATCGTTATTACAGTTGGTGGCGGAGGAATCCCTGTAGTTGAAACAGAGCAAGGATTAAAGGGCGTTGCAGCTGTTATCGATAAGGACCGTTCTAGTGCATTACTAGCACAGTCTATTGGTGCAGATATGTTGATTATCTTAACTGCAGTTGACAGAGTATGCATTAACTATAACAAGCCTGATCAAAAGGAACTTCCAACAATGACATTGGAAGAAGCAGAGAAGTATATCGAAGAGAAGCAATTTGCTCCTGGAAGTATGCTTCCAAAGGTTCAATCATGCATGGAATTTGTTAAGAATAACACACATGGTGGAACTGCATTAATTACATCATTGCAAAAAGCAAAAGTTGCTTTACAAGGTGAAACAGGCACCATTATTACTAAATAATTAGAAGGGGGGATAGTATGTCTGTGAAAGCCAAGAAACGCTCATTAACAGCGTTTACGATTTTATTTATCATTTTAGCAGTACTTTGTGTAATTTCTGTATTATTAAATGGACAGCCAATTAGCGATAGCTTAATCAGTGGTTTAAACCCTGAGAAGTATGGTGACTTGGTTAACATGGTTGCTAACGGCGAAACCGTTACGGTTGTCGGTGCAAAGTTCAGTGATTTCTTCATGGCATTCCCAAGAGGATTTGTGGATGCTGCTGACTTGATTGTATTTATTATGGCTATCGGTGGATTCATCGGTGTTGTAATGAAGACTGGTGCTCTTGAAGCTGGTGTTTATCACTTAGTTAAGAAGATGCACGGTAAGGAAGAAGTCCTAATCGTTATCTTAATGATCTTATTCTCTATTGGTGGTTCCACATATGGAATGGCTGAAGAGACAATCGGTTTCTACGCTTTGATTACTACAGCATTAGTAGCAGCTGGCTTTGATACAATGGTAGCAGTTGCAACTGTATTGCTCGGTGCAGGATGTGGTGTATTAGGTTCAACAATTAACCCATTTGCTACTGGTGCAGCTATGGCTGCATTGCAGAGTGTTAACGTTCCTTATGACAACACATTAGTTATGATTCTTGGTTTTGCATTGTGGTTTACATCACTTGCAATCGCTATTTTCTTTGTATTAGCATACGCTAAGAAGGTTAAGGCTGATAAAGGCTCAACAATTCTTTCTCTACAAGAGCAGGAAGATATGCGTGAACACTTTACAAAGGATGATGGCGACAAGTTAGAATTTACTGGCAAGCATAAGGCTGTATTAGTTGTATTCGCAATTTCATTTGCAGTTATGATTATCAGTTTGATTTCCTATATAGATATTATCTATAAAGGTAATGAAGAAGCTTATTTAGCAGCATTCGGATGGACTTCAGTCTTAACAGGTGAGCCTTTAGGCCTATGGTATTTCTCTCAATTAGCTGCTTGGTTTACATTCTCAAGTATTCTTATCGCTATCATGGCTAGAATGTCTGAAAGAGAATTCATTGATACATTCTTAGACGGTGCTAAGGATCTATTATCTGTAGCTATCGTTATCGCAGTTGCTCGTGGTATTACAGTTGTTATGAAGTCTACTCATATGGACTTCTGGATCTTGGACAAGGCAGCAGGTATGTTGATGGGTGTTCCAGGATTCGTATTCGCTCCTCTATCATATGTAATTTACTTAGTATTGAGTTTCTTAGTTCCTTCAACATCTGGACTTGCTGGATTCTCAATGCCAGTAATGGGTGGTTTAGCAAATACATTAGGATTCAACGCTTCAATTATGATCAATATCTTCTGCGCTGGTTGCGGATTAATCAACCTCTTCACACCAACATCTGGTGTAGTAATGGGTGGTCTAGGTGCAGCTAAGGTTGAACTAAAGACATACATGAAGTGGGGTATGAAGTTATTTGTAGCGATTGCTATCGCAAATATCGTTGTTCTATCATTAGCAATGATGTTAATCAAATAATTAAAACTCAAATATGTTTAGGATAGAGTTCCGGCTGTGTGAGAGCACGGTCGGAACTTTCCGCTTTTATACAAATATGCTATGATATGTACAACAGAGGTACAAAATTTATGACAAAAACAGCAACTATTCAAGATAGCTGGACGTCGGAAACTAATCCCATCTCATTTTGCTCATTTGACTTTGAAGCAATTGAGAAACCAACCAAAGCTTTGATGCATCAGGCTGCCCGTTTTATGTACTTTAATAAAGGTGTCGGTAAGATCAAAGTAGATGGTGTGGAGTATGATATTAAACCACATACACTATGTGCAATTACACCATGGAAGATTACGGATATCATTGATGTAAGAGATACCTTGCATTTAAATCTTGTAATTTATGATTATCAGTTTATAAATACAATGCTAAAGGTAACACCGGGTTTGGAAGAAGAAAGTGTAGACTTATTAAATTTCCTTGCGGTAGAGCCAGTAGTGTATTTAAACGAGGAACAGACAAAATATGTAGATGGAATCATGTCTCATTTGCAAAATGAACTTGGTGTTGATTCCGCATTAGTCAGGCAACCTACAAAACCATTGTCCTTCCTATATTCACTCGTTAAAATTATTGAATTGATGGTAGCGTATCGTCGCTACTTTAAAGCGAGTGAAGAAGTGGTAAACGAAGAAAATGCATCAGTTATGCAGAATTCGATATTGAGTTATATTTATTCCCATTCTTCAGAACGTTTAACACTCGAAAAAGTTGCGGAAGTATTCTTTATATCAGAATCAACATTGTCAAAGAAGTTAACCGATTTAACAGGTACTACATTTACAAAATTACTGAACAATATTCGTATTGAAAAAACATCAGACTATCTGATTTATACGGATATGACATTAGAAGAAATTGCCGTTCTCCTTGGTTTTGCGGATGCATCACATCTATCTAAACACTTTGTGGAGAAGGTAGGTATTACACCAAATAAATACCGTAAAATCTACAGCAAAGTAAAATCTGGATATAATCGCGCTGATAAGAACGTTGCCTTTGAAGTAACTAACTATCTCTACAAGCACTATGATACAGAGAAGTTACTTGCAAGTACGATGGCTGAGAAATACGGTGTTAGTGTTTCAGAATTAAATCGATCATTACTATATTATTCTGAGAAAAACTTTGAAACATTATTAAATTTTATTCGTATTAACAAAGCTAGTGAGTTATTGATATCTACAACATATTCTGTCTTAGATATTGCAGTAGCTGTAGGTTATAACAATATCAAGACATTCAATCTTAACTTTTACAAATTCAAAGCCATGACACCAACAGAGTTCCGTACAGGAATTACACTGCAAAAAGTGGACCGTTCTGAGAGTGGCTTTACAGGATAACTATAATTAGAAAGTTGGGTAAATAATGAAACCATTCTATGTGACAGGGCATATGAATCCTGATTGTGATGCAATCGTATCCGCAATCGCGTATGCTCATCTGAAACAACAGCTAGGGCAGGATGCTATCGCATGTGCTTTAGGCAAGGCAAAGAGTGAAACACAGTATTTATTACAGAAGTTTGGTTTTGAACATCCGAAACTAATCCATACAGCTAGATGCATGTTATCGGAAATAGAAAAGGATGATCCATTACTTGCTGGCCCAGATTTAACAATGAAAGAAGCATTAGACCTTATTTTATCTCGTAAAAATAAAGGTATTTTCATCGTTGATGAAAAAGAAAGACTTTTAGGATTGTTATCTGTTTCTGACTTAACAAAGCTTTGGGCAGAAAGTGGTAAGTCATTAAAAGACTTAATCAGCACAGCTACATTAACCAATATCGCAAGAGTACTAAAAGGTAAGTATTATTGCGAATCAAAACAGTATCGTCCAAGTGGTATTGTGCAAATCATGCCTTCCATGTCTGATAAGCCAGAAGTATATAAGAATTCTATTGTAATTGTACGTAATAATCCGGATATTCAACGATTCGTGATTGATGCAGGTGCAGCACTTGTAGTTGTATCTGGTGAAGATTGGATTGATGCAGTTACTTTATCCTATGCAAAAGAAAAGGGCATACCTATGTTGCATACGGATTACTCTGTAATTGAATGTTCACGATTGATTTATCAAACACCATCTGTCAAATCAGTGATGACAACAGATGTCATGACATTCCAAGAAACAGAGTATGTTGATGAGGTAAGTGATCATATTGCTAAGACGCGGTATCGTACATATCCAGTACTAGATAAAGAGGGTAGGGTTGTAGGTGCTATCTCCCGCTATCACTTATTTCATTATGAAAAGAAAAAGTTTATTTTAGTTGATCATAATGAAGCAATGCAATCCGTACGTGATTTAGAGTTTGGTGAGGTAGTTGAGATTGTAGACCACCATCGTATGGGTGGTATTGAAACAGTGACACCAATCAATATCGTCGCACGTACGGTAGGAAGTACTGCTGCAATCATTACAGGCTTATATAAGTCATCTCATATTAAGTTACCAAAGAATCTAGCAGGTATTCTTCTTGGTGCTGCTATTAACGATACGATGTGCTTGCAGTCACCAACGACGACACCATTTGATCATGAAATGGTGAAATACTTGGAAGAAGTATCTGGTACAAAAGCAGTTGACTTATACCAAGAGATGTTAGATGCCTCTGATTCTATTACGAATAAGACAGATGTAGAGTTGCTTTATAATGACTTCAAAGAATTTAGAATCAGTGGTACAAGAATTGCGATTGCACAGGTACAATGCAAGAAAGATGATTACTTTGCAATCAAAGATCACTTCCATGCATTCATGGAGGAGACAGCGGAAGCACAGCATTACGATTTAGTATTAACACTATTTACTGATCCTATGGGATCAGGCTCTTACTTCCTAGCAGCGGGTAAGAAGTCTAGTATCGTTACAGAAGCTTTTGGTGATCTTCTCAACAAAGATCATTTTGGAAAGGGTATTGTATCTCGCAAGAAGCAAGTACTCCCTATTATTATCGATACTTTAAAGTGATATACTAATACCATAGAGGTGATATGCATGAAGAAATTTATCGTTGATGAAGGATTTTGGGAGATTTTTCCAGAAGCGAGTATTGCAGTATTAGCTGTAAAGAATGTTCAGGAGTCCATTCATTTGGATGATGAAAAGGCAGCAGAAATCAAAGCACTCTTGGATAGTGCAAATGAAGGCGCTAAGAAGTACTTAACGAGTGATGTTATTTCTGAAAATGCAGTTGTAAAGACATGGCGTGAGGCATATTCTAAATTCCCTACAAAGAAGGGTGCTCGCTGTTCTATTGAAGCTTTACTAAAGCGTGTACTGCATGGAACTCCAGTTGGCTCTATCGCTCCAACAGTAGATATTACAAATGCAATTTCATTGAAGTATGCATTCCCGATCGGTGCAGAGAATATGGAGGCTTTTAAGGGCGATTTACACTTAGGTATTATGAAAGGTGGAGAAGACTTCTGGACAATTGGTTCAGATAAACCAGAGCCACCGCTGGCTGGCGAAATCGCATACTATGATGAAGAGGGTGTTATCTGTCGTTGTTGGAACTGGCGTGATGGTAAACGTACAGAAGTGACAGATGATACAACGATTGAATTTATTGCTATGGAATGTATAGAACCAAACCGTGTAGGAGAGTTACAAGAAGCAGTTGATGAACTTGCAAGTCTTTTAACACAGTATGTTGGTGCAGAAGTCATTAACAAACAGATTATCAATATTCATACAAAGGAAACAATGATTCAAGAATAAATATACAATGCGACTTATCAAATTGAGTCGCATTTTTATGAGTATAAGAAAAGAGATGATAAGTACTTATCATCTCGAATAAGAAACAGATATAAACGATTGTTATTTAGACATAGCTTCAGACCAGATTTCATTTAACTTTTCAATCTGCTCATCTGTTACAGAGTAAACTACAACATCTTCACCTAACTTTTGAACTTTCATGTAGCCGTTGTAGTAAAGAGTAACGTTATATGTACCTTCCTTGTCAGCTACTTCAACACCGAATGCTGTTTCCTTTTGGTTGAAAGAAACCTTGTCTTTAACAACTTTTGTTGAAAGTGTCTTTAATTCATCGGCGATTGCTTTAATAAGATCTTTCTGGTCTGTAATTGTTTCGCGCTGAATTCCAGAAGCTGGATCAACATAGATAACAGAAACCTTTGCTGGGTCCTTTGTTAACTTTTCAGAAATGCTCTTAGTAGATAATGCGCTTGCACCACAGCCAGCTAAGAATAATAAACCAGCTAATACGAGTGTGCTTAATGTCTTTTTCATCTTAATCCCTCCAAATATACTGATAAGAAACATACATAAGAATATAACATATATTTTATAAAAAAAGATATGTTTTTTATCATGCTACTCAATGATAATATAAAGAAAATAAAACTAACAGAAGAATTATATTGAAAAGATTATAAAATTGTTAATTTATGATAATAGAATGTAAAATTTACACGATAGTTTACAATTAATGAAAAAGTTTACATATAAGAGATTGAGCATATATTTTGTGTTATTATGTGCATAGGTATAAAGTTTAGTTGTATAAAATATAAAAGGAGTTAAATTATGATTGATGTAATTATTATAGGCGCAGGTACAGCTGGTTTATCAGCAGCTATTTATGTACAAAGAGCAGGGAAGAAAGCTTTAGTACTAGAGGAGTCTACATATGGTGGACAGATTATTAATACTGCAGATATTGAAAACTATCCAGGTATCAAACATATTTCTGGTTTTGATTTTGCGACAGATTTATTTAACCAAGCAAAAGATTTAGGTACAACTTTTTCATTTGAAGGTGTAGTAAAGATTGAAAATCGTGAGGATGAAAAGGTTGTCTATACTGCTAAGAATGAATATCACGCAAAGGCTATTATCATTGCGACTGGTATGAAACGTAGAGAACTCGGAATTGACCGTGAAAAGGAACTGACGGGGAAGGGCGTATCTTATTGTGCAACTTGTGATGGAATGTTCTTTAGAGGAAAAGATGTAGCTGTAAATGGTGGTGGAAATGTTGCAGTTGAAGATGCGGAATACTTAACACGTTTCTGTAATCGTGTATATATCATTCATCGTCGTGATGAGTTCCGTGCTGATGAAGCTGAGGTTGTAAAACTTAACGGTAAAGAAAATCTTGTGAAGGTAATGAATAGCACAGTTACAAAATTAAATGGAGAGGAAAGATTACAATCAATTGATGTTACAAACAAAAACACAGGTGAAACAAAGACATTAAATGTTGATGCGTTATTTGTCGCAATTGGACAAATTCCTATGAATCAGATTTTCTCTGAGATTGTTGAATTGGATGAATATGGATTCATTAAGGCTGATGAAGAATGTCGTACATCTGTTAAGGGTATTTATGCTGCAGGCGATTGCCGTGTAAAGAGTGTTCGTCAGTTAACAACAGCTGCCAGTGATGGAGCTATTGCGGCTTTGAATGCATGTAATAACTTGTAAGGAAAACTACAAGATATATTCCTCTGTTAGTATTGATAAGTGGTATAATAGTACTAACAAGAGGTAGGTATAATGAATCAGATAAAATGTATATTTTTTGATTTAGGCTGGACCCTTCTAGAACCATGCAGCGGTGATTGGAATTTGAATCAAAAATTCTATGAACTATTTCCTCGAGAGAAAATTTCGAGACTCGACCAAAATGTATGGCAACATGCATACAACACAGCGTATTTACCATTTATTGAAAATCCGACAATGACAAGCGAACAGGAACAGATTGAAAGATTTACCCGTTTCTATCTAACACTATTTGATCAAGCAAAGTTAGGTGGAACGTTCCAACATGCAGTAACTTTGGCAGTTGATGCAGTAGAAAATCTTGCAACAATGGATTTGATACCAAGTTCTTTAGAAACACTTCAATCATTAAAGGATGCAGGTTATCGTATTGGAATTATTTCTGATACATGGCCATATATTGAAAGACGTATCCATGCATTCAAACTGGATGAATACGTTGATCAGTATACGTATAGTTATGAATTAGGGGTTTTAAAACCAGATTTGCTGATGTATCGTGATGCATTAGAAAAATCTGGACTTAAACCTGAAGAATGTATTTTCATTGATGATCAGGTTAAAAATCTTGAAGCCGCAAAATCATTAGGTATTCATCCAGTACAGATTATTTATCATGAAGGTATTGAAATAGGAGAGTATCCAACAATTCAAAAACCAAGTGATATTTTGGATTTGCTAAAACAGTATCAATAGGCATATTCAAGGTTTTGAAAACCATTATGTATTATCATTGATTATAGAATTGGAGATATTAAAAATGTTAAATGTAGGAGTAAAGGCACCGGAGTTTAAATTACCAGATCAAAATGGTGTAGAACATTCACTTTCTGAGTATAAAGGAAAGAAGGTAATCCTCTATTTTTATCCAAAGGATAATACATCCGGTTGTACAGCAGAAGCTTGTAACTTCCGTGATCGTCTTCCTCAGATTCAAGAAAAGGGAGCAGTTGTATTAGGTATTTCTAAGGATAGTGTAAAGTCTCATAAGAAGTTTGAAAGTAATTATGACTTACCATTCACGTTACTATCTGACGAAAGTACAGAGACCATTCAGGCATATGATGTTTGGGTAGAAAAGTCTATGTATGGTCGTAAGTATATGGGGATTGAGCGTTCTACATACTTAATTGATGAAAAGGGTATTATCATCAAAACGTTCCAAAAAGTCAAAGCTACAAGCCATGTAGAAGATGTTGTTAAAGAATTATAAAAATTTATACTGCCAATCGGCAGTTTTTTTAATATTTCATTAGCAAAAAAATAGGAACTACGATACTATATGATTAGGGTGTTTGTTAACAAATACACATGGAGGGAAAAATGAAGAATTACGTGAAGTTAGGACTCAGTTCTTTGATGGCTGTTTCACTTGTTGCATGTTCACCAGGCAACAAAGAAGATAGTGCAAAGAAACAAGAAAACGTAAAAGTAACGTATAAGGAGGGTACATATACTGGTACAGGTACTGGTTATAATGGACCAATTAACTTAAAAGTTACATTTACAAAGGATGGTATTTCCGAGATTGATTATAGTGATAATAAAGAAACAAATCATATCGGAACACCAGCATTTGATTTATTAGTAGCAGATGCTAAAGAAGCAAATGGTGCAGGTATCGATGTTATTTCTGGTGCAACATTTACTTCTGTTGGTTTCAAGAATGCATTAATTGATGCTGCAAAGCAAGCAGAAGCTAGTGATTTAGATGGCTTCAAGAAAAATACTGTAGTTCATACTGCAGGTGAAGCAATCGAAAAGACAACTGACGTTGTAGTAGTAGGTGCTGGTGGTGCTGGTATGGCTACAGCAGTACAGTCTGCACAGAATGGTAACTCAGTAGTTGTATTAGAAGTTAACTCCGAAATCGGTGGTAATACTGTAGCTTCTGGTGGACAGTTCCAGTCTGCACAATCTTACTTAGTATGGGATCCAGCTGATCCAGATGCAACAACAGGTGTTTATAAGGGTGTTACATACAATAAAGTACATAACGCTACTGGTAATATTAAGGTATTAAAGGAAATCCTTAACTGGAATGAAAATGAATTTGATAGCAAGTACTTTGACAGTACACCATTTGTAGCAGGTGATATCGAAACATTATCCCATGCAGGTGTACATGCAGAATACTTAGGAACTTTAAAGGAACTTAAGAGTGAAATTCAGGCTTACTTAAACTGGGCTCAACCACAGTTAGATGCAGGTAAGGCTGAAGGTGAAATTACATTATTCTCAACTCCAAATCTACACATCTTCCAGACATATTATGGTGGATTAAGACAAAACGCAGAAAAGACATCATGGATTTATGGTTCATATGATCTTGTTAAGCAGTTTGTTGAGGGAGGACAAGACCTTAAGGGTTGGTTGGAAGATCAGGGTGCTATCTTTGATAACTCTATTCAACCAATCATCGTAGGTGCTTTATGGAATCGTGAGAACGACTTCAAGGGAAGTGATCTTAATGGTGATGGAACACCAGATCCAGATGGAAAGAATGTAAAGGGTAAGACAGTTTACAATACATACTTTGCAACAACAAGAAAGACACTGCTTGAAACAGTTGCTAACCATGCAGACAACGAAATCATGTTACGTACTAAAGTAACAGAACTTATCACAGATAAGGATGGAAAAGTTGTTGGTGTTAAGGGTGTTCAATATGATGGAACTCCAGTAACAGTTCATGCTAAGAAGGGTGTAGTTCTTGCAACTGGTGGATACGCTGCAGATATCAAGCGCGTTATGGAAACAAACGACTACTGGCCTGATGGTGATATCACAACACATACAGGTACAACAAACCGTTCTTCATTGGTAGGTTCTGGTATTGATATGGCAGAAGCAGTAGGTGCTGCTACAACTGGTATGGGCTTTGCTCAGATGATGCCTATCTCATGGGTAGATAATGGTAACCTTGCATTCGGTGGTGGACACTATGCAATCTATATCAACCCTACAACAGGTAAGCGTTTTGTTAACGAAACTAGTGAACGTGACGTATTATCACTTGCTGAGTTTGAAAACGGTGTAAGTTTCAATGGTACAAATGGAACAATTATGGATATTGCAAACTCCAACCAATTAGTTCCTGGTCCATATCCTTATGGAACACCAAAGGATGAAGATCTAACACTTTGGGAAAGTGATGTTAAGAACAGACAGTACACAAGAACTGTTGATCAGTTAGGTGACTTATTCAAGGAACTAGGCTTTGAATGCACACAAGAAGAAGTTATCAATACAATCAAGGAATACGACATGGCATTGATGACAGGTACAGAAAACACATTAAACCCAACAAAGACAGGTTGGACAACATTAATTGGTACAGCTGAAAAGGATGAAAACGGTAAGTACATCGTTGATACTTATAAGCTTGATGGCGTTAAGTTAAAGATTAGAATACTAGCTCCATCTACACACCATACAATGGGTGGTGTAACAGTTGATGCACAGCGTCACGTATTAGATAAAGATGGTAAGGTCATCAAGGGTCTATACGCTGCTGGTGAAGTAACTGGTGGTATCCATGGTGGTAACCGTTTAGGTGGTAATGCGATTGTTGAAATCTTCGTTTCTGGTCGTACAGCTGCTGATACTATCGTTGCTGACAACAAGTAAAACATGCTTAGGAAGAGGTATGAATTACCTCTTTCTTTTTTATCCCTTTATTCATGGTATAATCGCTTAGAAGGAGTATGATTATGCGCAAAATATTTACATTTCTATCAGTATTATTCATAGCAGCTACTGTGTATATCGCATATGGGACTTTTCAATCTGCACAAAAGTTTGAACAGGATTCTATTCAACGCGCTCATAGAGCGAATGAATTATCGCAGCAGATAGCAGATGCACAAGCTTTACAACAAGAAACATCTTCAGAAGAATATTCTAAATTAGAGATAATGTTCAATGCTGGAAATGGGATAGCACAGGCACAAACACAGGCATTGCAGGATCAATCGGACGTAGTGAGTTCGGAATTGCAAACGCTCATGCAGACATATATTACTGCAAGTGATAATGGCAATTTCTTATCTGTATGGTATCCAGTAGATGGCTCATATACATGGTCTTTTGCACCAACGTTTATATTCTCCGGTACTAATCAAAAAGTAATTTGGACTTTGAGTGATGGAACTAACATGCTTGCATGGGTACAAGGATATTATGATGCTAGTGCAAATCGTTTCTCAAATCTCGTGCTAAATTATAGCCAATACGGAGATTCAAATGGAAGAGAGTTAAAAGGTAGCTCTGTGGAGGCTTGGTACTAATATGAAGAAACGAGTTAGTTTTGTGATTTGTTTATTGTGTGCGCTTATCATGGTAGCTACTTTCCTGCTGAGTCAAAAGTGGAGTAATCGTAATAATTCTCAATCACTATCTCAAATACGTGAGATTGAAGGGTTAGAGAATCAATTAGCAGAGATACCAACGGGATACGTAAATGGTTTTGGGGAAAGTGATACAATTTATACTTCCACAAAGCGAGTATCCGCAGATACTACATTGATGGATCAATTATGGACATCAGCATTTATTTGGAATTCACAAGAAGAATATGCAAACCAAAGATCAAGTATCATCTCTACATATAACTTAAATACAGAAACACAGTTTTTCCGTGAAGGGATGAAAGATCCAGCTACAATTACTGATGGATCAAATCCTACATTCGAAGGTCTATCAGACATGAAGTACTTGAAGCAGGATGTGCAACTTGTATCCATTAAAGAAGATGTATATCGCTACTTTGTACGTATCAGTTATTACACAGCAAATCATCGCTCAGAAACACCGTATCGATTCTGTTATATCCTTTGTGATATTGATGCAAATCAACAAATTACCAACTTAGAATACTATTCCTCTAAAGGCTGGGAATAACCTAGTTCAATCTATCCTTTTAAAGGGTAGATTTCTTTTTTTGATTGAGATAAACAATAATTATTTTAATTAAAAATGAAATGAAAAGTCTTACATTTTAAAAACTTCGCATCTAGACTGGACTTTTTAAAAATGTAAGAATTTAGCCTAATTTTTGAATGCAATTTTCATGATAATGGTGCTTGTTTTTCGTTGGTTGAGAGGGTATTATTCTTGTATACGAAATAATAGTTGGAAATGCAACTATTTTTATATGGAGGGGTAAAATGAACGTAATTAAGCGTAGTGGTGAAGAATTGGCTTTTGATATGTCGAAGATTGAAAATGCGATTACGAAGGCAAATAAAGCAACAGATCCATCACACCGTACAACAGCAGAAGTAATCCGCGATATAACAGAACGTGTTTCTAGTAAGTGTAAGTCTCTAAAAAGATCTGTATCTGTTGAAGAAATTCAAGATATGGTTGAAAACGAACTAATGAAGGCACAGGTTTTCCAAGTTGCTCATAACTATATTACATACCGTTACGAGCGCGCTTTAGTTCGTAAGGCGAATACAACTGACCAAAAGATTCTTTCTCTTTTGGAAAGAAACAATGAAGAAGCTAAACAAGAAAACTCCAATAAAAATCCTACTGTAAATAGTACGCAACGTGACTACATGGCAGGTGAAGTTTCAAAAGATATTACAAAGCGTTTCTTATTACCACAAGATATCTATGAAGCTCATGAAAAAGGTATTATTCATTTCCATGATTCAGACTACTTTGCGCAGCCAATGTACAACTGCTGCTTAGTCAATCTAGAGGATATGTTACAAAATGGTACTGTTATTTCAGGTACAGCAATTGAAAAGCCACATAGTTTTGCGACTGCTTGCAATATCGCAACTCAGATCATTGCACAGGTAGCATCTAACCAGTATGGTGGACAGACAATTACACTATCTCATCTTGCGCCATTTGTTGAAGTATCACGTCAAAAGCACCGTCGAAACGTTGCGGAAGAATTAGCTGTTGCAGGAATCGAAGTTGATAATGACAAAATTAATGCACTTGCGGAATTACGTGTCCGTAAGGAAATCACAACAGGTGTACAGACAATCCAGTATCAAATCATCACTCTGATGACTACAAATGGACAAGCTCCATTTGTAACGGTGTTTATGTATCTTGATGAAGTAGAAGATGGACAGACACGAGATGACCTTGCGCTTATCATTGAAGAGATGCTCAAGCAGAGAATGACAGGTGTTAAGAATGAAAAGGGTATTTATATTACACCGGCATTCCCTAAACTTATCTATGCATTAGATGAGGATAATGTATATGAAGGAAGTAAGTATTATTACTTAACAAAACTTGCGGCTGAATGTACTGCTA
>JABZMB010000074.1 GCA_015256455.1 Solobacterium sp.
AATCTAACAGATGTGAATGAGAAGATGCAGTATACAAACCATGTATTAAATATCGTGGTAGTTGTACTTATTTTATTGCTGTTAATCTTATTATTACTAGCAATTTATGGCATCGTAATGAATAGTGGTAGGGCATAAGATGAAGATAAATATCGCGATTGACGGACCTGGAGCAGCGGGAAAAAGTACCATTGCCAAGTGTCTAGCAAAGAAATTAAATTATGTACATTTAGATACAGGTGCGATGTATCGTAGCACGGCATATAAAGCTTTACAAAATCAAATCAGTTTAGAAGATGAAGCAGCTGTATGTAAGATGCTAGAAAATACAAAGATTCAGTTAGCGACGGATGGTTCTATTTTCTTAGATGGAGAGGATGTATCCGATAAGATTCGAACAAATGAGATAAGTTTAGCTGCTAGTCTTGTATCTAAATTAGCAAATGTACGCCGTATGCTTGTAGAGCGCCAACAGGAAATGGCAAAGGAAAAGGGCTTTATCATGGATGGCCGTGATATTGGAACTGTTGTTTTAAAAGATGCGGAAGTAAAAATCTATATGACAGCTACTCCAATGGCCCGTGCAAAGCGTAGGTATGATCAGAATATTGCTAAGAATATTCCGACTGGTAGTATTGAAGAAATCGCTAGGGAAATCGCTGAACGTGATTTACAAGATATGACGCGTGAAAATTCGCCACTTAAAAAGGCGGATGATGCGGTTGAAATTGACACAAGTGATATGTCAATTGAAGAAGTGACAGAACGTATCTATAGTCTTGCTAAGCCTTTTATTGAAAAGGAGGTTTTGTAATGCATAGTGGAGTAATCGCAATTGTTGGTCGTCCTAATGTTGGAAAATCAACAATTTTTAATCGTATTGCAGGGTCTCGTGTATCCATCGTAGAAGATTTTCCAGGTGTTACACGTGACCGTATTTATACAACTGGTGAATGGACTGGTAAGAAATTTCAATTAATTGATACTGGTGGTATCCAGTTAGCTGATCAACCATATCAAGAAGAGATTCGTGCACAAGTACAAATTGCGATGAATGAAGCAGATGTCATTCTATTTGTAGTAAACGGTAAGATGGGTTTGACTGATGATGATTCGTATATTGCAGGTATCTTACAGAAACAGACAAAACCAGTTGTACTAGCAGTGAATATGATTGATGATTCAACTCGTATGATGAATATCTATGAGTTCTATAATCTTGGTTTAGGTGATCCAATTGCCGTATCTGGTGTACATGGAATTGGTATTGGTGATGTGCTAGATGAATGTTTACGCTTAATGCCTGAAGAAGATAAAGAAGACAAACATACAGGTATTCATATCGCAGTTATTGGTGAACCAAACGTTGGTAAGTCATCACTTGTAAATGCAATTCTAAAAGAAAAGCGTTCCATCGTTTCTAACGTACAAGGTACGACACGTGATGCGGTTGATACACCATTTGTATATGAAGGCAAGCCATATGTCATCGTCGATACTGCTGGTATTCGTAAGCGTGGTAAAGTATATGAATCAGTTGAAAAATACTCAGTATTAAGAGCGATGACTGCGATTGAACGTTGTGATGTGGCATTGTTTGTCATTGATGGAGAAGCAGGTATACGTGAACAAGATAAGCATGTTGCAGGATATGCATGTGAAGCTGGTAAGCCAATCGTTATCGTTGTCAATAAGTGGGATGCAGTTGAAAAGGACGATAAGACAATGAATGCGTTTATTGAACGCATTCGCATTGAATTTGCATATTTAAGCTATGCGCCTATTGTATTTGTTAGTGCTCTAACACATCAAAGAGTAGATACAATTATTCCTGTAGTTGATCAGGTATATGAAAATTCATGCCGCCGTATCGCGACAAATATCCTCAATGAAGTGATTACTGATACACAGATTACAACACCTGCACCAGCGCGTAATGGTAAGCGTTTCCGTGTATACTACGGTACACAGGTATCTATCCAACCACCAACATTTGTACTTTCCTGTAATGACCCACGACTGATGCACTTTACGTATGAACGTTTCTTAGAGAACTCCTTACGTCAAGCATTTGATTTTAGTGGTACACCAATTCGTATTGTTGTTAGAAAGAAGGTATCCGAATGAAAATATGTGTTCTAGGAACAGGTAGCTGGGGTACAGCCCTAGCTCAGGTTTTAGCTGATAACAAACAAGAAGTAATTATGTGGGGTATTGATCCACGTGAAGTAGAAGATATTGAAGTTAATCATCACAACACTAAGTTTTTTGAAACAGAAATTAACCATGATATTCATGCAAGTACAGATTTATCTGTAGTTGCAGATGCAGATGTCGTATTGGCTGCTGTTCCAACAATGGCACTTGAGGAAGTACTTACTAAAGCTAGTCAACATCTAACAAAACCAGCAATCATTATCAATGTTGCAAAGGGCTTCCATCCAGTTACACATGAGCGTTTAAGTGTTGTGATTTCTAAGATTGTACCAGCTGAAAAGTGTGCAGCTATCGTATCCTTGATTGGTCCATCTCACGCTGAGGAAGTCATTCAGCGCTTGATGACTTCTGTAAATGCGGTAAGTGATAATGAAGAAGCTGCTAAGGCAGTCCAACACTTATTCTCCAACCAATACTTCCGTGTATATCGTAACTCTGACGTAATCGGTGCAGAAATTGGAGTTGCCATCAAAAATGTTATGGCAATTGCTAGTGGTATCTTAGAAGGTAGTGGACAGGGTGATAACGCAAGAGCAGGTCTTATGACACGTGGCCTTGCGGAGATGACTCGTTATGGCGTTGCCTTAGGTGGTAAACAAGAAACTTACTTAGGTCTTGATGGTGTTGGTGATTTGATTGTTACTTGTACATCACGTCATTCTCGTAATTTTATGGCTGGTTATCAGATTGGTCTAGATAAAGGTGCAAAGAAGTTCTGGGAAGAAAATAAGAAGACTGTAGAAGGTGTATTTGCATGTAAAGTTGTTTATGAAGAGGCGAAGAAACGTAACATTTCAATGCCAATCACAAATGAAGTATATGCAGTACTATATGAAGGAAAAGCTCCATTAGATGCAATGAGAGATCTAATGGCAAGAGATTTAAAGGCAGAGTAGTATATTGGACATCTATATAGATGTCCTTATTTATTATCAAAAAATCATACATAATGAAAAAATACAACGTTTTATTCTGTTAGCTCTTCTAATTTGAGAGCGATTAATATAAGAAGTAAAATTGTGATATTTCTGATTTATAATTATAATTAACCTTGTGGGGTATATGATTAGGAGGTCATGTTTAATGCTTAACTTTAAAAAGATACTTATGAGTATATTGGGCTTGTTGATGATTACTACTTTAGTTGGCTGTAATCCAACTGACAGTAAGAATGCAAATAAGCAAGCAGCAGATGAAGAAAAGATTGATAAAGTTCTTCAAAGTTTTGAAAGAATGAAGACAGGTGAAATACACATCGTTAATACAGAAGATGGTAAACATTCTACTCCATTGCCAGGACAACCAGCTACGTATCACAATGAAAAGGAATTTACGGGTATATTTTACCTAAGACAAGATCTTATTTTAGGTAAATTTAAGAACGAAGCTGGTGTTGTTTATGATTATTATTATGAAGATGGTGAGTTATACTATAAATTAGAAACTCAATCGCAATGGAAACGCAAGAAATACGATACAGATAAACATGAAAGACCAGTTGGAATCCAGCGTGATACGATTTCATATTTCAGAACAATAGAAGATCAATTTACAATTACAGAAGATAAAGAAACTATCACAATACATTATCAAAATTCTGATATAGATTTCTTGAGTCAAAATTCAGATTTATTTGCTACATCAGCAAATAATCGCTTTCATTTTTTCCCTGATGATAAAAGTGCAGAATTAAACATTGACTTAACAGTATCGAAAAAAGACTATACACCATTATCAGTTACGTTTACATGTTCTAGACGTTCGTATTCATCTTCAAAGGAGAAAATGGTTAGTCAAGTGACGTATTCTAATATTAACTCTGGAATTCATGTAGAAGCTCCTAGTGGAGTTGAAAATGCAATTTCGGATGAGGGGGAACTAAAATGAAACATATAAGAACTATCTTTTTGACATTCCTTACGGTTGTTTTAGCAGTTACTGTTTCTGCTTGTCGAAAACCAGAGGACTCTGCAGCAGAAACATCTACAGAACATGCGGCTGAAGATGTTATGAATTTTGCAACAATCCTTCATGATGCAAAAAGTTTAAATTATGAGAGTTATTATTATACTAAAAACCTGCAAAAATTCAGACAAACAAGAAAGTACGGTTTTGCAATGTTTGGTAGACAAGGAAGTATTCTATTTGAACCACAAACATATCTAGAAAAATTTTATCGCGAGTGGTCTGATTATGATGAAAGTAAAGGTGACAAGGATAAAATTGACGAAAAACTTCTTAGGGTTACGGAACCATATTATTTTTGGTTTAGGCTTCTACAATACTCTCCTAGTAAAGGAAATATTTACGTTAGATATAAAGAGGATAGGCGTGAATTAGGATGGAAAACTACAGCTGAATGGAGTAAGTCTTTAGAAGGTATCTATGAAGAGAAAGATCCGGAGGTAGGACATAGTGATGAATTTTATAAGTTATGTGAAACATTTGCGGATCAGTTTACAAGAGCAGAAGATGAACAATTTGTGTTCCTAGACTTTAAAGGAGATGCAACAGATAAATATGATGCTGTCTCTGCATTTCGATCGACGTTCTTAGATAGTGGACTTTTTGAAACTGAAAAAGATAGTATAACATCTATCGATTTACAAATTCATCTTGTACTTGAAAAGATGGGAAATGGAGAGTTTAAACTCGTTCCTAGTGAAGTAAATATCTCAATTGACACACAATATGACAACAAGGAAACAAAGACAAAGATGTCTACTGTGGATAATTTCCAGCTATATATCAGTGGTATTAACCAAGTCAACGAGATTGTTGCACCAGACCCTGTAAAACAGCTTATGACAGAGGGAAAGTAGTATATA
>JABZMB010000075.1 GCA_015256455.1 Solobacterium sp.
CGTCTAGTTAGACTACGAACGCGAGCTTCCAACTCTTCAAAGTGGAATGGCTTGCATAGGTAGTCATTTGCGCCACTATCGAGACCATCAATCTTATCTTGTAGATGCCCACGTGCAGATAGAATTAGTACAGCTGTTTCAGAATCCTCCTTACGAATGTTACGGAGTACTTCCATACCATCCATAACTGGCAAGTTTAAATCTAGGATGATCAAGTCATAACTTTCATCCATAGCCATATTCCAAGCATTACCACCATCAAAACATGTGTCCACTTCATATCCATCAAGACGTAAACCCTTTGCGATTGTTTCACAAAGGGTGATTTCATCTTCAACCACTAATATTCTCATATGCAAATGTTCCTTTCATACGATTACGAAATTGTCAGAAACTGAGTATATATGAACTCAGTATAGCACATCCGTATTGAAACAAAATAAGTAACTTATAAATCAGACACGTGCATTTATGCAGGCATGAATCAGTATAAAATAGAAAAATAAATTGTTAAATTTCTTAACACAAATTTTATATCTACTTTGTTATATTTTTCACGTCAGATAGAAATTGAGTGTTAAGGAGGACTTATCAATGGATTTTATTAATAAATATCCAACACAAATAAGAATCGCAACACAGGCATTCCTTGTTGTATTATCAGTTGTGTTTATTCTGATTGGTGCTTCTCGTGGAGAAGTAGAAAGTGTATTCAGTAAAGCGATTCGTCTTTGCCTAGAGTGTGTAGGAATTGGATAGTTATGACATCAGCTAAATCAAGAGCATTTCTAAGATTCCTGAAGAGACGTAATACAATTCAGATGTTTGCGACATTCCTAACAAACATGCATATCCCTAACTTTTTCAAGGGCGTTCTCTATAATGGAAAAATTAAACAGGTATGTGTACCAGGTTTAAACTGTTATTCATGTCCAGCTGCTACAGGAGCGTGCCCAGTAGGCTCCTTCCAAGCAGTTGTAGGTTCATCAAAGTATAACTTCTCATATTACATCAGTGGAATTCTAATTTTATTTGGTGTGTTGATCGGAAGATTAATCTGTGGATTTATGTGCCCATTTGGTTGGTATCAAGATTTATTACATAAGATTCCAACAAAGAAGTTTAGTACGAAGAATTTAAGATTCTTAACATATACAAAGTTTATTGTTCTAGCTGTAGCAGTTATATTACTTCCAATCATTATGACAAATAAAGCAGGAATTGCATTACCTTACTTCTGCAAATACATATGCCCACAAGGCATTTTGGAAGGTGGTATTCCACTCTCTATCGTAGATAAAAATATTCGTGCAACATTAGGCACATTATTTAATTGGAAGTTTACAATTCTTATTACGATTACGACATTATCTATATTTGTATATCGTCCATTCTGTAAATGGATTTGTCCACTCGGCGCATTCTATGCATTATTCAACAAGATTTCAATCTTCAACTATAACGTTGATAAGAACAAGTGTGTATCCTGTGGTAAGTGTGCAAGAGTTTGTAAGATGGATGTCGATATTACAAAGAATACTGGTGACTTGGAATGTATCCGTTGTGGAGAATGTATTACTGCATGTCCAACTAAGGCAATCAGTACTTACTTAGCCATGAAGAAAAAGAGTGAAGCTAAGAATCAAAAAGTAGCAAATAAGAATTTACAAAAGGCATAAAACAGAAAGAGGAAAAAGAAAATGAATTTGTTCAAGAGATTTACCCTAGTTGGTGTAGCAGCAGTTATGGCAGTTACATTAGCAGCATGCAACAACAAGAAAGAAGACAACGCAACTACAACAACTTCTACAACAGAAACAGCTGATGCACAAATGTTCCCTAAGTTTAAGGGAAAGGACTTTGATGGTAAGGATGTTGATGAATCCTTATTCAGCAAGAATGAAGTAACACTTGTTAACTTCTGGTTCAATGGATGTGCAGCATGTGTAAATGAAATGCCAGCACTTGAAAAGTTTAATAAGAAGTTAAAGGAACATGGTGCAGAACTCATTGGTGTAAACGCAGAAGCTAGTGATGAAGCAACACTAAAGGATGCAAAGGATATCTTATCTAAGCAAGGTGCTACATATAGAAATATCGTCATCAATGGTGGTGATGATGCGAAGGCTTACCTAGCTAAGATCTTCAGTTTCCCTACAACAGTTATGGTTGATAAGAATGGTAACATCGTTGGTGATCCAATCGTTGGTAACTTAGAAGATGAAAAGAAACAAGAAGAAATCATCAAGATGATTGAAGAAGTGAAGTCTGGTAGTGCTGTTACAACAACAGTTACACAAGGACAGGCTGCAGGCGCAAATGATGAGTTAACAGATCTTTATGCAAAAGAAAGCGAAGTATTCGGCAAGCATCAAGACTTATGGAATAAGGTGTTCGCAACAATGTCAAAAGATCAGATTGAACAGACACAGAACTTACCATATGACGAAGTATTAAAGTCACAAGTAGAAGCAAACAAGGCTTCCTTCTCCGAAGAAGAATTAAAGACACTCGAAGAAGATATCAAGATGATTTCTGAAATTGAAAAACAAATCGCAGAAGCAAGCGCAAAAGCTAGCAAATAACATTAACAATATATTGTGGTTTTCCCCATCTTTTCCCTGGGCATTTGTTCCAGGGTTTTATTATGGGGGGGTAGTGCTATAATGTAATTACAGAAAAACTCATAGAACTTTACGGATTTGTCAATAAATGAAGAATCATTTGGAGGTGACTATGAAAAAGACGATTCCGATAATAATAATTACATTATTTTCATGTTCGCTAGCAGGTTGTTCTACTCGAAGACAAGTAAGTCAGGAAGTAACTTCGAGTAATGAAGTAACACAAGTTGAAGAAGAATCTGGATATGCATACAAATTGTCCGACTTACATGAAATTAATCAGAATGATTTAGTATCTTCTGATACATCACAGTTTTATGATATGGAATGCAATCCGATTAATCCGAGTGAGTTATCATTAAAACTTTATGTAAATTATTTTATTGATGATCAACAAATTTCTCTTAACGAAGTAATACTATCACCAATCCAAATTACGCCACATTTTAGAGTGAAGAAGGGTGAAGTGATTACAATATCTGGTACAGACTATACGACAAATCTTGAAAATGATAACGTTCAAATGCAGTCGTTATTGTAAAAGATAATTGGCTTCAACACCAAACTACAAATCTCTCTCGATCTAGAAAGAGTACAGTATGTACCAGTAAGTGATCGAATAATTACTTATTACTTTTATCCAATCTGTTATAAGGTAGAAACCTTCAGTAATAAAATGGGTGCTCCATCAGATACCTTCTATACATTAAAAGGTGGACATCAAGTGAATGGATTATTCTGTGATGGGATTTATGAAGTACGTACGGAAGAAGACATTCAATAGAGACATATTTTCATATGCACATTTTAAATGTAAAAAAGTAAGTATTTCCTGTTTGGGAGATACTTACTTTTTGTTTGATGTTCAGCCGATTATTTTTTCTTCCTTGTGTACTCCTTTCCACTTTCTTAGACAAAGAAAAACAGTAAATCTTTTCTAATTTACTGTTTTATGTTAGCTAATATCGAATTGTTAGTTTAGCAAGTTAAGAATATCCTACTTGCAATACTCTTTTATTTTACTGGCATATTCAGCCAAAAGATTCTCTGAATAAATTTTTTCGTTTTTTGAATTTCTGACTTCCTTCCAAAGAATAGAAGCTACTTTTAATTTGTTCGAGTAGTTGCAACTATTTTCGTCTGCACAGAAATCCTTTAAAAATTGATTCCATTGACAAACCGAATTATCATACTTGGCATAATCTGATTTTCCATAATAAACTTTCAGCATATCTTGAATTGTAAAACTCAAATCATTTTCTCTTTTTACTTTTCTCCAAGCTGTTGCCATATCAGCAGTAAATTTAAATGGTGCGATACCTGTTAAAACAGAGAAATATTCTCTGAACCTTGCATTAAAAGAAAAGCCACATTCAAGTAACGGTGTATCAGCAGTAACATTTTCAACTTTCTTCTTTTCCTTTTTTATTGATGATATTTTAATTAAATTCCCTTTAAAATACTGTTCAATAATGTGATTGAGTTCTTGTTTTGTACCTCTGTATTCTAATCCAATAGATTTACATATTTGTGAAAGTTCTTCACGATACCAATAGTATTTATTAAACGCGTCAAATGATGTTATTTTATCAAACTCAGGTCTATTTTCTATCAACATTTTATCCCCTTAAACCTAATTTACTTTTCATATCTAAACAAATTACAATTTTTGGTTTCTATTATCAAAAATACCAATAACCAAATTACTAATATTAGATGCGTTATACAAAATTATAGTTTCAATAAAATTCCAATAACTGCAGCTACGAGAATAAATAGTATTGGATGTGTCTTTGGTTTGAAGTGATATACTGCTAGCATGCATGCAAATATGATGATAGGCTTCCACTTAAATAAACTGAAAAGAGATTTTGTTGTTTTGAATGCAGTGATATCAAATAATGCTAGTAAATAGATGCCTATCACTGCAGATGTAATTAAACCTACTACTGCAGGTCTTAAGCCCATGAATGCATTTTGTACAATTACAGAGTCTTCAAATTTCTGAAGTGCGGTTGCGATCAGAATAATAGATAGAAATGCTGGTGCTGTAACAGAAAGTGTAGTAGCGATACCGCCGACGAAACCATATACGTGATTACCTACATAGGTTGCCATATTGACACCCATTGGTCCAGGTGTTGATTCGCTGATAGCGACCATGGTCGTTAAGTCTGTTAGACTAAACCATCCATACTTTAATGACATCTCTTGTAAGAAGGGGATTGTTGCAAGTCCGCCACCGATGGAGAATAAACCGGTTTTAAAGAATTCCCAGCATAACAATAAAAAATTTGTCATGAAAATTACCTCACTGGTATCTTATCACGACAAATTTTGTTGTAAAACAATTATTCTGTAGAATCATCTACTCGAGTTTTGACACCCCAGATGAAGTAAATCATATGGCCTAACCATAC
>JABZMB010000003.1 GCA_015256455.1 Solobacterium sp.
CCAGTATCACGAAAGATATGGCTCTATTTACAGATATCAACCAATTCTTATTGTTGCCTTTATTGGAAAAACTTGTATTTAATGAGTTTGTTACAAGAGTCACATCGGATGATTTTGAAACATATTACTCTTTGACCTCTAAAGCAGAACCAATTACAAAACAACTCAATCAACTAACTGAAGATTTTGATGCAATCCGCTTTGCGGGTATTGATTCTTCTACACAAAAATTACTACAAACCACAGAAGAGACAATCTACGAAAATATTCGCAAGAAATTACTATAATCAAATATAAAAAATGGGTTCTAATCACATATGTGATATAGCGCCCATTTTTTATATTCAGTTCATTTCAATTGTACTAAAAGACTGTTTTACTTCTATTAGTTCTTTTAACTTTTTCTCTAATACGCTCGGATCCATTCCGTTTTGAACTGCAATTTCATAATACTTATCAAATTCAGGATGATTGTTCTGTTTTACGACTGCTAGAATTTCCGCAAAGAATCCCCAAACATTGTTGTAACTTCTGGTGGAACGATAATCTTCTCGTTTTGGCATCCATTGTAACTTGATAAAGTATTTATATAGGATTTTACTCCAAGTTTCTTCATCATCGTCATAACAGAAAAATTTCGCTTCCAGTAGTCCACCAAAACGTCTATCCCAAAATTTAACAGTATCAGGTAAATACCACGTATTACGCGTATCTCTACATATTATTTCGATTGCGATTTTCTCAAGTATTACACTTGGATCACCACCTTCACAGCTATAACTTCCAGCTACCATACTTTGTGCTGCCTCTTCTTTTAATTCTTCATAGGTTGTTTGGCTATCAAGTAGTGCAAATGCGATTTGTGCACGGTTACCAAATGCTTTCCCTGCACTCAATAACTTATATTTTTCAAGTACACCCATAGTTCCTCCAACGACGATTCTAACTAATATTTATTATAGATTATTTTTTGATACTCCAAAAAGAAAACCAAGCCAGTTCTTCCAGCTTGGTATAATACTATAACTTTTCGTATGTCCAACCGTGTGTTTCTTTTAAGATATCTTTCAATTCAGATAAATCTCCGATAATTGCATTTGGCTGTGCAGATTCTAATTCTCCAAGTTTTAACTTATCACGCTCATCTGCTGTTGGATCATTACGCTTTGGATAGAAACCAATCGCATAACATCCAGCTGCCTTAGCTGCTAAGATATCGGACTTACTATCACCGATATAGATGCAGTTGTCATGACCTTCCTTTAATCTCTTACATGCATATAGGATACCTGCAGGAGATGGCTTTGCCTTATCATATTGGTCACGACCAACAACTACATCAAAATAAGATAACTTAAACTGTCTTAACCATGAATCACAAGATTCTGTTAAACGTGAAGAAACAATACCTAACTTATAACCATCTTCCCATAAGTCATGTAGAACTTCTTCTGTATGTGGGAATAGTGTTACGTCATTGGACCATGAGAATGATCCTTGGTATGTACGATATTCTTCAGCTAACTTGACATCATCCTGTTCAGGGAAGAATTCCTTGAAGGAAGTGCGTAGAGGCTGGATGAATACCTTTCTTTGTTTATCAATCGTAAAGTTTTTGATATTGCTGTATTTTTTGAAGAAATATCCAAAGCACAACAATACCATACGACGGCTATCCATCAGTGTTCCATCTAAGTCAAATAAGATAACTGGCTTATCTAATGGATGTGTATGGAGATAGATATAACCAATTAAGGCAACCACTACACAAAGACCTGCCATGATAACATCATGTGTACCGCGTTCATCCCACTTGAATACAATAGATAAGAATGAAATTAAGCCAAACCACATAAATGTAGTAGCTGCTGTTTCACCACGTCTTCTTCCTTCACGGTAACGGTGGATTTCAAACCAGATAATCAAGAAACCGATAAAGTCTAGTGCGATTACAAACCATAATGTACGAGCAGCCATTGCTCGACCGATTCTTGTAATCGTAATCATCAACATCGCAAGTGGTGCTGTCATATCTAGTGCGCGGCGCCAACTCATGTAGTGTTCACGTGTATAAATCCATGTGCCTAACGCTACACCAATTAATCCACCAGTCGCATCATAACCACCATCCGTAATCAAGAAGATATATGGTGTATATTTCATATATTCAGAAAGATTACCTAATACCCAGAATAAACGGCTAAAGATAAATCCACCCGCAACACAGTATAAGAATAGCTCCACTGCTACGATACGTTTATAACCATGTTTCTTATTTTCTTTTAATAAGAATATAAATACTACAATTGAAGCGAATATTGCCGCAACAAGATATGTTGGGATACGGAAATTTCCTATCATCAATAAAGTTCTATCATCGGGGAAAAATGTCATTTTATTCATCCTTTCCTACAAAACGAGAAAATCGTTCGTTGATTTCGGCAGCTCCACTATAGCCAGCTTCCTGTAATCTAAAGTTTCTAACTGCTGATTCAACTAATATAAAGGTATTACGTCCTGCACTCACTGGAATCACAATAGTTGGAACAAGCACACCTAAAATCTTAGTATAGCGTTGTGTTTCATCTCCGATACGGTTATATTCCGCATCTCTTTCAAATGGTACCATACGAATAACAAGTTTTACTTCAGCACGATCTGCGACCGCAGAAGCACCAAACATCTTTTCAACATTGATTACACCGATACCACGGATTTCTAGTAAACCCTTTGTAATTGCTGGTGCGTGTCCATAAATACTATTTTGGATATGTTGTACATCAACACGGTCATCTGAAATTAGCACCTGACCATCACGAATAAGGTCTAAAGCAGTTTCAGATTTACCCATTCCGCTCTCACCAAGAATCATGACACCTAAACCATATACTGACATTAAAACACCAGACATCGTGTCGATTGGTGCTAACTTTTCATCCAAGAATGTAATCAAATCCGCAGTTAAACGATACGTTTCTAAATTTGTACGTAATACTGGGAAGTTATTATTCATTGCGACTTCTCTTAATATATGTGGAATCTCATTTCCGCTCGTGATAATAATGCAAGGTGTTAGTCCATCCATTAAGAACTTAAATCTAGCTCTTTGGTCGTCTTCATTCATTGTTTGAATAAATTCAGACTCTTTATTACCGATGATAACGATACGACGAGGTTCCGTACTCTTAAATACACCAGCAAGTTCAAAACCAGGACGATTTAAGTCCTGAATCACTGTCCATCTATCTAAAGAAGAATCATCTCCTGTTAGTTGTTCTAACTGAAAGAAAGATACAATATCACGAATCCCTACTTTTTTTTCATAAGTTTTTTCTGACATATCGTCCTCCATCAATACTATTTATTATAACATGACTTATAAATCATGTAGATATGTTCGTTCTATACAAAAATATACAACCAAAATCATCAAATTCTTTTTTAAATATATTTAAAGTTATGAAAAATATAAATACAAACAATAAAAAATAAATACTTTTACATTCTATTCACTACGTATATATTCATTCATTTAAATATAAAATATATGTAATCTTTACTTTTTGTATAAAATAATCACTAATTTGTTATTATCAATTCACCCGTATATAATAGGTAGGACAGAAAGGATACTAAATTTTATCAAATGATTATACAAAGACCTTTGCAAAAATCAATATTCTTTGGACTACTGTGTACTTTAGTTGCTGGCACATCTTTTAGTCGTCCACTTTCTGTACAAGCAGAGACAATAACAGCCTATACAACAGACTCTCCTGTCGGTTTACCAGAAGATAGTTTCAGTGACTATTGGAAGATGACTACAAAGACATATACATATACACCTAGTTCTAGTGACTATATAACTTTGCATGGAGATACCTCATCTCTATCAAATCTAAATCAAATGAAACCTTATGAGTCTGTTGTAGAAAATCCTACAACTGCATCATTCCAAAAAGTATCCGAGCTCACAGTACCTGATTTTGATGCATTTGATCATTCTTTATTCTCTGAAGAGACATTGAAATATACTACAGATGAAGATGCTGTACAAAATTATATCAATACACATCCTGAATTAGCTGGTGTTACTGATCACCGCATCCTTCTGCCAGTATTTGATTTTGATCGAGACAATAATTTGGCTAAATTCCAAAACAGCTTTGATACAGACCTTGCTAACGGCTTACTTCCAGCTGGTGCAGTTGGTCGTGACAATATAGCAGTGCTCGATCCAACACAACCAATTGGTCAATATACTTTGGATAAGACATTAACATATGATACTGGACACGGCTTCTATTATATATATCGATTAAATGTAGGTATCGCTGATGTTGACCGAGAGATTACTACATTTGTCGATAGTAGTGGAAACGAAACTGAAAGACAAGGTCTCTACACTGCACCTGCAGTGCTAGGAAATGATATCTTAGACCACAAGAAAGTAGTTCACTATCTAATTCCAGAGGGAAAAGAAGGTAATGGAAATCTTGTTCGTCCTGCGGTACATGTTACACGTACATACTATTACTATAAACTAGCACATACAGCGTATAAGAGTTATGATGGCACAACATTACAACCAATCGAAGAAGGCCTACAACCTGCACCAGCCACAATTTCATCCTATACATATGACCATACTGACGAAGCTGTTGTATCCCCTACATTAGATGTTGATGCGGTAACAGAACGTTTATTAAACCAGATTAAGGCTCAGGATTTAACACAGGTATTTGCTAATGCTACACAGGTTGGTGATATTGTTATCACGAAAACAATAAATGATACTTACAGTATCTCTATATTAAAAGAAGATGGTCTTTCTGAAGATATCTCTTACTATGCAGATGGGTCACCTCGTGTTACAGATAGTGATGGAAATCCTATCTACTATGACAATACTTTCCAAGACATCTTGTATACAACAGCTACTGATGATAGCTTGGCAGTCGGTGAATATCGCATAACATATTCTCTATCTCCACTCATTTATGATTTAAATCGCATGGATTCTGTACAACATCTCTTTGTAAATCTTGTTGTAGGTACTCGCGATGATAATCGTATAGAGAATGCGGTAGATCGAACTCATATATATACAAGAGTTCCTGATCCAACAACACCTCCTGTCCAAAATACACCAGGGCGTACTCCAAATACAGCTGATAACAGCCATACATCACGTGATGCACTCATACTAGGAATATCACTAATCCTAGCAGCTTGTATTTTCTTAACTCGAAATCATATAGATCATACTTTTAATTAGCATCTATGCATACTATGGATACCCAAGTACTCCTAATCGTAACTTGGGTATTTTTCTTTCCATTAAATTTTATAAAAGTACTCGAAAAAATGGAGAATAAAACATACAATTAAAGATGGCTAACTACTTAATATATTTTTAGAAGAGGTGAATCATCCCGTGCAACGCGTCCATCAACATTTCAAACATTTTATACTTTTTACACTTATATTATCTATTCTATTTATGCTGATACAGGTCCCTTTCTATAAAGGACAGGAATATGGATATCAATATAAAAACGTCATGACAAAGTTGAAGTTACTTTCTATGGAGAAGGATAACTCTATCGATGTCATGTTTTTAGGCGATAGTGAAGGAAAGGCCGCTTTTGATTCACTCAGTCTTTTCCATGAACATGGTATTAGTTCCTATAATCTATGTACAAATTTCCAATGGGCTATCGATACAGTAGCCCTTGCAAACCACATGTATGCATCACAAAAACCAAAACTTGTCGTGATGGAAGCTAGCTTCATTCTTACAACTCTTCGAAAAAGACGTATTCTCTTAGCGAAGTATCTTCCAATTTTTAATTATCATGAACTCTATAAACAATATCTAATACATCCTGATAAACCAGATGTGTTTAAAGGATTCAGCCCAACGGATAAAGCCGTACCGTTTACTGGCTCTTTAGAATACATGATAGAAGATACATCCTATTATCCAATTGATGCATGGACATTAGACTACTTACAGCAGGTTAAGGAAACCTTGGAAAAACAAGGCACAAAACTTCTGCTAGTCAGTGCGCCAAATCCACTCTATTGGAATACCGCTAAACACAATGCCATTCAAGCATGGTGCGATCAGAACCAAGTCACTTATGTAGACTATAATCTAAAACTAGATACGTTAAATTTGAACTGGCAAGAAGACTACCGTGATGGTGGTGATCACCTAAACTCTAAGGGTGCTAAAAAGTTCATAAAAGTGTTAGGACAATACTTACAGGAGAATTACAATCTCAGCGACCATCGTAACGATAGCCAATACGCAGATTGGGAAGAAGATTATCAAACACTCTACGGAGGTACAAAATGAATAAACTAATGTACTCCGCACCACTCTATTTTATAGCCTTCTTACCAACAGTCATGATACTGTATCAACTTTGTCCACAAAAGTTTAGAAAGTATGTACTGTTACTGGCTAACTATGCATTCTTCTATACGTGGTCAAAGTTCTTCCTTGTGTATCAAGTAATCACCATGGTCATAACATATGTATCTTCGAAGATCATTTACCATATAAAAACCAAGAAAACCAAGAAGTTCATTCTCCTTTTAGCAATTGTAATAAACCTTGGAGTATTGGTGATACTGAAATATACAAACTTCTTAGGTGAAAATATCTTCGCTATCTTCCATCAACCATTTACACCTATACGCTTAATCGCACCGATTGGAATTAGCTATTATACCTTACAGATGATTTCCTATTTGATGGACACATCAAGTGGAAAGATTCATTCTAATCATAGTATTTTGGATTTTGCGGTATATGCAAGTTTCTTCCCTACTTTGATTCAGGGACCAATTACACGTTTCAATGAAATCAAAGATAGCATTCTCGCATGTAATCCAATTACATATCAAAATCTGAAGTTTGGTAGTCAACGAATTCTATTTGGTTTAATGAAGAAGATGATTATCGCAGATCGACTCGATCCTGCGGTTAGTAAAATCTTTACATCTTACACACAAGATGGACTATTTAGTTTAATCGGTGCTGTGTTATGTACAATCCAGTTGTATATGGATTTTTCAGGTATCGTGGATATCTGCTTAGGTAGTGCAGAAATCTTTGGTATCAAATTACCAGAAAACTTTAGACAGCCATTCTTTGCCGAGAACGCTTCTGACTTCTGGCGTCGTTGGCATATCACACTAGGTACCTTCCTACGTGACTATGTCTTCTATCCAATATCACTCGCCAAACCAACCCGCCGTCTATCAAAATTCTTTACAAAACATTTTGGTAAAGCTGCCGGTAAGTTTATTGGTCCATTCATTGCGCTATTTGCGGTATGGTTTTTAAACGGTTTATGGCACAGTCCTTACTGGTCTTACATCTTCTATGGTCTATATTATTTCTGCTTCATGGTTCTAGAAATTCTGTTGAAGAAACCAGTCGAAGCTTTCTTCAAAAAATATCAGATAGATGACAGTCATATTGGTCTACGAATCTTTAGATTTGTAAAACTATTCATCATCGTTATCATTGGTGAACTATTCTTTAGAGCTAAAACTTTATCAGTCGGATGGACGATGTTTAGTAGTATCTTTACAAACTTCCATCCGTCCACATTCAAAGAGACATTACCATTCTTACGTTTAGATATGATTGACTGGACGATTGTGATTGTAGGTGTTGTTATTATTTCCTTAGTAGATTTCTATAAAGAGTTCAATGGTTCCATTCGTAACGCAATCGAACAAAAACCAACATGGATACGTTGGTCGATTATTTATACTTGTATATTCGCGCTCCTCATATTTGGTGCCTATGGTCCTGGATATGATATTGTTGCGATGATATACGCAGAGTTCTAATTGTGTAAATACCTTATATAAAGGATGGCAATTTCAGCCATCCTTTATAACTATTTGTATTTTTCAGCCTGTGTATTCCACATTTGGTAATATAACCCTTTTCTATTCATTAGTTGGTTATGATTACCTTCCTCTATAATCCTTCCATTATCTACAACCAAGATGCGATCCATATCACGAATGCTTGATAGTCGATGTGCAATTACAATTGTGGTTGTAGTACTTGCCATACTATATATTAGTTTCATCACTTGCTCTTCTGCTATTGGATCTAATGCTGAACTTGGCTCGTCAAATAATAGTAATCCAAATTCACCATCCAATATACGAGCAATCGCAAGTTTTTGTATCTCACCACCTGACAATACAATTCCATTATCAGAAAATTCTTTTGTTAGTTCATTTTCATGATTTTTTAATTGTTGCGTGAGGTGAACTTTGTCTATAGAAAAGGATATGCCATCTTTTTGATGTTCTGAATAAATATCTAAATTATCCTTTATAGAAAATGCATATACATTTGAGTCTTGAAATACTGTTCCAATATACTTTCTATACTCTTTGGTATCATACTTTTTGATATCTATGCCATTTACTTTAATATAGCCATCAGTTGGGTCGTATAGTCTTAGTAATAATTTTATCAGTGTAGATTTACCTACACCATTTTTACCAACAATAGCTATCTTTTCTCCGGCATTAATATGAATGTTTACATTATTTAATACCGGTTTCCCTTTATCATATTCAAACTTCACATTTTGAAATGTAATTTCATATGGAATTTGTACTGAACTTCCTACACAATCCTCAATTACCGGTTTCAATTGATAAAACTCTTGGATTCGCTTTGCATAGATATCAATCTGATGAATATCTTTAACTTGATCAAATAATTCTGTTAAACAATCACTAATCTTGTTGATAGATAAGATTGCAGTTATCCAGACGGCACTAGCAAGTAACGAATTATCCATTATACTCTTCAATAAGAAAAGCATAGACAATAACATCATAAAATGATATGCAAAGCCACTGAATACAGCCCATTTACAAAGGCTCTTTGCATAATCTCGCATATAACTTTCCTGCTGCGATGTATTTCTATCATATTGTTTTAGAATAATATCTTTTAATCTTGTTGTACGAATATCTGCACTATACTCTTTTAAATAAAACAAACGCTGTATATAAGAGAATTTTCGATTGGTATGTACAACTTTCTTCTGCCTTTCAATATAGAACTCATTATATTTAAAATATCCATATGTTCTTAATAATGTCCCAATTAGAATTAAAGCTAAGATAATAGGATTAATTGTAAATAAAAGTACTGCTAAGGATAGTATTTGACCTATTGACGCAATACATCTGGTTAGTACCGAGAATGCTTTACTAGATTGCTCTGCAGTATGTTCTATTGCCCAGGTATAATTTTCATAAAACTCTGATTTATCCAAATGAAAATAATCTACTTTTGCGGAAAATTCATAAATTTCTCTATTGATATTCGCCTCTACAAGGGCTTCTGAAGTATCTCTAAAATAAATATTATATAAATCTTCAATTGCTGGAATCAAAAAATCAATTAGTTGAAATCCAATAATACCAATAATAATTTTTACAGCCGGACTCTCTGTATCGATAGAAGAAATAATAAATTCAGGAAAGATAACATCACAAAAATTTAGAAAAGGCACTAATATTCCAAAGAACACTAGTGAAAAAACAAAATATTTTTTCGCATATCTTCTATAAGGTTTTAATAACCATAACCAATTTTTCATGTAATAACTCTTTGGCATTAATGTGCCAATCCTTATATTATTTATAACATTATTTTATAGAATCAAAAAGCAGGCTAGTTATAATAGTGCATCTAGTGCTCTAATTAACTATATCCTGCTTTTTAATTTATTTTTGGTGTTCTTTTGTCCACTCAATTGTTTTCTTTAAATACTGACCTGTCCAGCTTTCTTCAACTTTGATGATGTCTTCTGGTGTTCCTTGGGCAACGATTGTTCCACCACCATCGCCACCTTCAGGACCTAAGTCAATAATCCAGTCAGCACACTTAATCACATCTAGATTATGTTCAATGATGATAACTGTATCCCCATTATCCACAATTCTCTCTAGTACGGCAATTAAGCGATTGACGTCGTCTGTATGTAGACCTGTTGTAGGTTCATCTAAGATATAGATGGTCTTACCAGTTGGACGCTTCTGTAATTCACTAGCAAGTTTAACACGTTGTGCTTCACCACCAGAAAGAGTCGTTGATGACTGTCCAAGCTTAATGTAATTTAGTCCTACATCAGAGAGTGTCTGTAATTTATTCTTGATCTTTGGATGATTTGCGAAGAAATCTAAAGAATCTTCAACTGTCATCTCCAGTACATCATAGATATTCTTGCCTTTGTAGGTACACTGCAATGTCTCTTCGTTATATCTCTTACCATGACATACTTCACATGGCACATAAACATCTGGCAAGAAGTTCATTGAGATTACCTTTACTCCATCACCTTGGCAAGCTTCACAACGTCCACCCTTGACGTTAAAGGAGAATCTTCCTTTTTCATAACCACGTAATCTCGCCTCTGGTGTTTTAGCGAAGATATCACGGATATCATCAAATACCCCTGTATATGTGGCTGGGTTTGAACGCGGTGTACGTCCAATCGGATCTTGGTCGATTTGCACTAACTTATCGATATTCTCCAGTCCCTTAATAGATTTATATTTCCCTGGGTTAGCTTTTTGTTTTCCGAGATTTTGCTGGACGGCTTTCATGAATACATCATTAACTAATGTACTCTTACCAGAACCAGATACACCCGTCACAAGTACCATCTTCCCTAGTGGGAATTTCACATTAATATTCTTGAGATTATGTTCAGATACACCCTTCAGTTCTACAAACTTACCACTACCCTTACGACGTGTTTCTGGCATTGGAATCACTTTTCTACCAGATAAGTATTGTCCTGTAATGGAGTTTGGAGAATTCTTGATTTCCTCTGGTGTGCCATTTGCGATAACTTCACCACCATGAATGCCTGCACCAGGTCCAATATCCACAATCCAATCTGAATGTAACATCGTATCTTCGTCGTGTTCCACGATAATAAGTGAGTTGCCAAGATCTCTCATATTTTGTAGTGTCTTGATTAACTTACTGTTATCACGTTGATGTAAACCAATCGATGGCTCATCTAATACATATAAAACACCTGAAAGTCTTGAACCGATTTGGGTTGCTAGACGAATACGTTGTGCTTCACCACCAGAAAGTGTTCCTGCCAAACGATCAAGTGATAGGTATTCTAGACCTACATCCTTCAAGAAGGATAAACGGTTTCGAATTTCTTTGAGTACTAACTCCGCAATCTTTGTCTTTTCAACATCTAGCTTTAGATTGTTAATCCAATCTAGTGCTTTGCCTACGGATAGTTGTGTAAACTCACAGATATTTTTATCTCCAACACGTACACTGAGTGCTTCTGGATTGAGTCTTTGTCCATGACACTTTGGACATACTGACTCTACCATGAAGGAGTGGTACCACTCTTTACTCATAGAACTAGTCGTCTCTACGTAACGACGTTCAATCATATTCTTAATTCCTTCGATGAAGTCATTACGGTTATAACTATTACCGCCAGAGGAAGTTATTGTATAACGAATTGGTGTATCACTACCGTAGAGAATTACTTCTAACTGTTTCTTTGTGAGATCTTTGATTGGTGTATCTAAATCAATCTTGTAATGCTTTAGCAGGACTGCGAATGTCTGCCATTCAATATTATCGGTACCGATAATATTCTTGTAGTACCGAATACCACCCTGACGGATAGACTTAGAGCGATCTGGAATTAAGTTATCCACATCAACTTCTTCTGTAATACCTAAACCATGACAGTTATCACAGGCACCGATTGGCGCATTAAAGGAGAATAAACGTGGTTCTAGCTTTGGCACAGTAAAGCCACAGATATGACAAGAAAAGTGCGTAGAGAAATCCATTTCTTCTTCCCCATTAAGGACAATCGCATGTCCATCCGCAAGATTTAGTGCTGTTTCTATAGAATCATATACACGTGATCTAGATTCATCTGTCTTAACGATACGGTCAATGACCACGTCAATATCATGACGTTTGTTCTTTTCTAATTCTGGTTCATCCTCTAACATCACAACTTCGCCATCAATACGCACACGGATATAACCATCTTTCAATAGCTTCGCAAATACATCTTTGAAGCTTCCTTTTTTATTTCTGACCGTAGGCGCAAGTACTGTTAACTTACTTCGATCTGGTAAATCCATCACTTGGTTAACCATCTCTGTAATAGTCTGTCCTGTGATTGGAATATTGTGATTAGGACAGTATGGTACACCTGTTCTTGCGTATAGAAGACGCAAGTAGTCATAAATTTCTGTCACGGTTCCAACCGTAGAACGTGGGTTGTTAGACGTTGTTTTCTGGTCGATGGAAATTGCTGGAGATAATCCCTCAATTAACTCGACATTTGGTTTTTCAACTCCACCTAAAAACTGTCTTGCGTATGCGGAAAGGGATTCTACATAGCGTCTTTGTCCTTCAGCGTAGATTGTATCAAAGGCAAGTGAGGTCTTTCCACTTCCTGAAAGACCTGTCATCACTACCATTTTATTGCGAGGTATTTCCAAGGAAATATTCTTGAGGTTATTTTCCTTGGCACCTCGTATTGTAATCTTATCTAATTCCATTACTTCTTCACCTCCTCACAAAGGTCACTTAACATCACCCAAGCCTCACGTGGGGAAAGATTATCTGGATCAACTTGTTTTAGTTTTTCCATCAAAGCTTCTGTACGTGGATCTTCTTTATACATTTCTACCAACTGGTAGTTTTGTTGTACAACTCTCTTGGTTGATTCTAATTCCTTCTGTAAGTCTTTTGCCCGATTCAATACTGCATCTGGTAATCCTGCAAGTCTTGCGACATTGATACCATAAGAATGTCCAGCAGGGCCTTCAGCCATCTTATATAAGAATGTGACTTCATCATTATTTTCTTTGACGACTACATGCATGTTCTTCACGTTTGGAAGATTATCTGAAATCACAGTTAGCTCATGATAGTGTGTACTAAACATGGTTTTAGCGTGAATACAGGTTGCGATATATTCAATCATTGCCTGTGCTAATGCCATACCATCATAAGTGGATGTACCTCTACCAATCTCATCAAATAAAATCAATGATGAGGAAGTCGCCTCCTGCAAGGCGAGGTTAGCTTCTGACATCTCTACCATGAATGTAGATTGTCCACTGAGGATATCATCCGAAGCCCCAATGCGTGTAAAAATCTTATCAAAGATAGGCATCATACAACTCTTTGCTGGAACGAAACATCCCATCTGAGCCATGATAACGATTAACGCAGTTTGACGCATATAGGTTGATTTACCGCCCATGTTTGGACCAGTAATCAGTAAGATATCTTGATCTTTATGCATATCTGTAGAGTTTGCGACGTACTTTGGATTCTTCATCATATCATCCAAGATTGGATGCTTTCCATTTTCAATGAAGAGTCGGTCCTCATCAAACTGTGGACGAACATACCCATATTTCGCAGACACTTCTGCCATGGCAACCTGTGCATCAACCTCTGCTAAGAATTTACTTAACTTCTGTAGTCTTGGTAAGTATGCACGGATTTCATCTAAGATCATTTGGAATAATTGTTTCTCAATACGAATCGCATTTTCTTCCGCATGTAAGATTGCGTCTTCTTTCTCTTTTAATTCGGGAGAGATAAAGCGTTCGTTATTTGTTAATGTTTGACGACGGATATAACCCCAATCATCCTGTACAGCTTGTGCAGCTGCTTTAGAGATTTCAATATAATAACCAAAGACTTTATTGTAGCCGATTTTGAGTGTCTTAATACCAGTTCTTTCTCTTTCCTTTGCCTCAAGTTCTGCAATGAAAGTTCTACCGCTATGTTGAATCTTACGTGCTTCATCAAGTTCAGCGTTATAGCCATCTCTAAACATTCCACCATCACTAATCTGAACTGGTGGATTATCCACAAATGCATCTTTCAACTTCTGGTAGAGTTCTTGCAAAGGATCAACTTTACGCTTTTCATCAAAGACCGTCTCATTTAATGCATGCATGATCGACGGTACTTCTGCTAATGTCTTTGTCAAACGTTGACAATCCACCGCATTTGCCGTATTCATTGCACATCTAGCAATCAGTCTTTGAAGATCATAAATATTACTAAAACTATCACGTAATTGTTGTCTTTGCATGAAGTTTTGAATGAACCATTCGGTCTTATTAAAGCGTGCTTCAATCTTTTCTCTTGAAACAAGTGGTTTTTCAATCCATTTGCGTAATTGTCTTGAGCCCATCGCAGACTTACACGTATCTAGAAATGACCAAAGTGTAATCGCCTTACCATTTTCGTGTAAGGATTGCACGAGTTCTAGATTCTGACGTGTCGCAAAGTCCATATATAATACTTCATCTTCACGTTCGATGCGCGTTACCTGTAAGTGACCTAACATGTGCTTCTGGGTATTTTCCAGATAGTTTAACATACGTCCATATGCTTGCATGTCATAATCTTTGAGGATACCTTCTGTTAATGGTAAATACTCCTCTTTGATACGTGTTTCATCACAATAAGAAATGACAATTTGCAGTTCTCTAAAACTCTTGAGTGTCTTTTCTTTAAAATCACTAGATACTACAACTTCACGTACATTTGAACGTAGTAGTGTTTGCATTAACAATACATCTTTATGCTCGATATTCTGTACATAGTTTTCACCTGTACTCATTTCCACAATCGCTAGCGAATACCCATATCCATAGTCTGTAATCGCAGCTAAATATACAGAGGCTTTTTCATCAGAGATTTCCTGCATAACAGTACCTGGTGTAATCACACGAATGACATCACGTGTAACTAGACCAACCGCTTCTTTTGGATCTTGTGTCTGTTCACAAATCGCAACCTTAAAACCACGTGACACAAGTCTTGGGATATACGCAGCTGCCGCATGATGTGGAATACCACACATCGGTACGCGTTCCTCAACACCCGCATTCTTTCCTGTTAGTACAAGGTCTAATTCTTTTGAAGCAATCTTCGCATCATCAAAGAACATCTCATAAAAATCGCCTATGCGATAGAACAAGATTGCGTCTTCATATTCTTTTTTGACTGCAAGATACTGCTGCATCATCGGTGTATAATTTTCTGACATATTCGCCTCTCAAAACATATGTATTATAGCATAGTTATGCACATTCCTTATGGTCCAAGACCAATGTAAAACTGGCATTTGTCGTTTGCATTGTGTTATTTCGACTATAATCGAAATAACATTAATTATTTCTTATAGTTTCGAGTATAGTCGAAATAGAAGTCAAAATCGTTATATGTTTTGACTATACTCGAAACATATTTATAAAATCCAATATAAATAAAACTCTACAGTTAAAATTCACTGTAGAGAAATATATTTATTTAACTCACTGTACGTAAGGAGTTAATAATCCCCTTCTGCAAGAAATATGATTTTGCGCCATAGAGTAAAGTATATACATTTTCATCGTGCGTGATACTAATTGAACCTAGATCCATTAGTTCTTTTTCATGTACAATCTCTTTATCATAGACCGTAATCACAAGTGAAGTGACATCAGCCTCAACATGTTTGATGTTCTCTTGGCCACCAATATGTTTGATGATTTGCTTTACCATCTTTTCGCCTTCATCACGGATGATTAATCCTGTTGATAGATGACGGAAGTATAGTCTTGTGGCTAAGAAGTAGACAATCGCAGAAATTACACCAACAATGACTACAATAATCAAGTTGCGATATAAACTTGTATATTTTAAGTAGCTTAATAGTTCTGGTAGTGTTCCTGGAATTGCAGTAACGGTATTGGCATCTGTTGTAAGATAGCCAAGATTCACATGCAATGTTGAAAATAGTCCGTATAAGAATCCATTATATCCAAGGTGGAAAAAGAATAGTAATGGGCTAACCATAAACATCATAATTTGTAGTGGAATTGTTGTACCAGATATCATGGAAATGAGTGTTCCAACAATACATAATCTTTGTGCTTTTACCCGTTGTGCCTTTGATGTACCGATACTGTACATTCCCCAAATCATTGCAGGTATCGCAAAGATATTCATAACATAATATGGTGCAAATAATCTTCCTGCCCCAGATGTAAGTGTTCCTGCGCCTAGCTGTGCAGTCCACACATTTGCGTCACCCACAACCGTAGCACCTGCGATATTTGTCCACACTCCACCGGATGGCGAATACCATAGTGGTTGTCGAATCAATGCGTTTAAGTGGAACAGTTGCAAGAAACGATCAGTGATTCCATAGAGAATCATATTAAATGGGCTACCTAAATCAGAAGAGATATAGTTTACCAAACGTACAATGAACAGGATAAAGTATGGCCAAATAACACCAAATACAGCACCTGCTAATATACAATATATAACTGTTTTTAATAACGCATCTGTTTGTTTTAATAGTGAAGCTTGCCCAATCCCATGATGGTTTCCTGTTCGACAAGCAATATACGTTAACATTGTCACGATAATTGTGCCGACCATTCCTGTTAATAATGGATAGTTCGCAGAACCTGATAAATAACTAACAGATGAAGATGTGATACCTATATTGAATAGTGCATTATACGCATAAGATGGTAATACTGGTGCTGGCACAAACATCGTAGCAATGTGGAATGCAAAATACCCAATGATACCAGCTCCAACAGTTACCGAGCTGTTTTTCTTTTGCGTTAATAGTCTTAATAGAATGAGTAATGGTGCATACATTAAGATTGTTCGTGCAATAATTCCTAATAATTCCCCTACCAAGAAGACACCATCATTTGCGATGATGGTGACTAATCCATATGCAGGATGAAGGATTATATTTGATACACCACACAGAAAGCATGCGAATGCAATTACAATCAGTGGAAATTTCAAAATTTGAAAATATGAATGCATGTATTGCATACTAGCCTCCTGTTAAAATAGTGAACTTAGTTTTGTAAAATAGGATACTTTCTTTCCTTTGATCATACGTACACGTTTTTGATCGCATATACGAATCTCTAATTCTTTAATCTCGTCAATTGTATAAACATCAGAGTCTACACCAAGGATTGCCTTTTCAAAGCTTTCGGAGCTTAGCTTCACTTTTGTATCTTTACTTAATACGATTGGCGCAAATAGTGAACGTGATTTACTATGATGAATACCAGCAATCTCTGAAAGTTCAATTAAATCTAAACCTTCTTGGATTACAGCACCACCTAATGAACGGTTATATGCTGTAGAACCCAGTTGTGTGCATACACACATACCAGTACCACGGAATGTTTCTAGATATTCATCGCTTAGATGAACATCCAGGATTTGCGTACGTGCAATATTTTCAACACGTATTTCATTTACCGCATGGTAAATATTCCCGTTTACTTCCGTTACTAGTAATGGATATTCATTAATTTCATATTTGCCAGACAAGTACATCTCTAATAAAGCATCAACTTCATTATCTTGGTAGTCTGTAAAAAAACCTAGTGTTCCTGTATGCAACCCCAAGAATTTTACAGCTGGTATCAGTTCCATGTAGTCATGAATGGCTTTGATATAAGTACCATCTCCACCAACTACAAAGACTGTATCTGGATTTTCTTCGTTATATTCATATTGATTGCTTTGTAATACTTGTTTGATTTTGTCACCAATCTGTTTTGATAGTTCATCAAATCTTGTTACGATTGTAAATTTTTCCATAAATTTATTCCTTGTTTGTATTATACATCACATTGCTTAAATCCAAATGGATTATAGATGCTTATATAATCTTGCACTCCAGAAATTCATATCTATTTCATCAATATAAAAGTGCATGATTGCTTTCCAGTTTTTTGTAGCAGTACTTAACACCATCATTCTTAGCCCTTTTTTCTTCAGTTCTTTTTCAAGTCTTTCCATCAATTGTTTCCCAATCCCACGTGAGCGATATGATGGATGTACATAAAGTTCTTCTATCTCAAAATAATGCATGTTTTTATCTATCACACTTGTCTGTTTATCTTGTACTTCCTCTTTGCCAAAAACATAAGCTATTAGTTCATCATCATAGGCTGCTAAGATGTATCTATCCTTTAAGTCATCTTCTGTATTTGCACGATATCCATAACAACTATCTTCTTTTTCCCACATCAAAGATAATTCTAATATTCTTTTGAGGTTCGATTGTTTTGCTTCGTGGATAGTGACCATGGAAGAATCCCCCCCTTTTTTTCTGAATCCATATCTATTATATGTTTGATTTTCATATTCTGAAACAAAAGAAAACCCGTATTAGGTTATTCCTAATACAGGTATTTTTTTATTGAACTTTTGTGCCTGGAGTTAAGCCATTGACTTCAACAAGTCCGATTGTCTTTTCTTCCTTACCAGCTAGTAACATACCCTGTGATTCAACACCACGGATAACTGTTGGTTGTAGGTTAGCAATCATAACGATACTCTTGCCGATGACTTGTCCTGGTGTATAGCTTTGTGCTAAACCAGAAACAATCTGACGTACTTCGCCATCACCTAAGTCTACTTTAAGAACGAAGAGCTTATCCGCATCAGGATGTCTTTCACAAGAGAGAACCTTACCTACACGAAGGTCAATCTTCTGGAAGTCTTCTACTGTAACAGTTGGCTTCTTTTCAATTTCCTTCTTACGTGCCTTCGCATTGATTTCATTAATCATATCAATCTTAGACTGAATTGCCTTTTCATCGATACGTGCAAATAAGATCTCCGGTTTCTCTGCAACATGGATGCCGGTTTCAAGCTTACCGAATTCAGAAATTGTTGCGAAGTCTCTTTGTTGTGTATTTAAGTCATCTAAGATCTTCTTGGATGTCTCTGGGAAGAATGATTCCATTAATACAGCTGCGATACGTACAGATTCTAATAAGTTATAGAGAACAGTCGCAAGACGTTCAATCTTTTCAGAGTCCTTCGCAAGTGCCCAAGGTGTCGTTTCATCAATGTACTTATTACATCTAGAGAATAAATCAAGAATGTCCTGGATTGCATCAGCTACTCTGAGTTCATCCATCTTCTCAATAACCTTCTTCACTGTGTCTGTAGCCATTGCCTTGAGTTCATCATCAATTGGTTCACTCACATTTGGATTCGCAACAACTCCACCAAAGTATTTATTCTGCATGGAGATTGTACGATTCACTAAGTTACCTAGGTTATTCGCAAGGTCACTGTTAATACGTTCAATCATTAAGTCATATGTCACATGTCCATCTTGTGCAAATGGCATCTCATGTAACATGATGAAGCGTACAGCGTCTACACCGAATAACTTCACTAAGTCATCCGCATAAATCACATTACCATGTGATTTAGACATCTTAGAATCACCAATCAATAGCCATGGGTGACCAAATACCTGCTTTGGTAGTGGTTCGCCCAATGCCATTAACATAATTGGCCAATAAATTGTATGGAAACGAATAATGTCCTTACCAATCAAATGAAGATCGGCAGGCCAGTATTTTTTATAGAGTTCATCATGATTACCATCCGCATCATATCCAAGACCTGTAATATAGTTAGATAATGCGTCAATCCAAACATATACAACGTGTTTTGGATCAAACTCTACTGGAATTCCCCACTTAAAGGATGTACGTGATACGCAAAGATCTTGTAATCCTGGCTTGAGGAAGTTATTTACCATTTCATTCTTACGGCTTTCTGGTTGAATGAAGTGTGGATGTTCATCGATATACTTCATCAACTGGTCAGCGTACTTACTCATCTTAAAGAAGTAAGCTTCTTCTTTCATTGGTACAACTTCACCACCACAAACAGGACACTTGCCATCTTCTGTTAACTGGCTCTTTGTATAGAAGGCTTCATCCTCTTGGCAATATAAGCCTTCATAATATCCCTTATAGATATCACCTTGGTCATAGAACTTCTTGAAAATCTTCTGTACTTGTCTTTCATGTGGTTCATCTGTTGTACGAATGAAGTAGTCATAAGAAGTATTCATGACATCAAATTGTTGTTTAATCACTGCAGCCACATCATCTACGAATTGTTTTGGTGTCTTACCTGCAGCCTTTGCCTTCTCTTCTACCTTCTGACCATGTTCGTCTGTTCCTGTCTGGAAACGTACATCATAGCCTTCCGCACGTTTAAATCTAGCGATTGCGTCTGCTAGTACAATCTCATAAACATTTCCGATATGTGGTTTTCCTGATGTATATGCGATTGCGGTTGTAATGTAATACGGTTTTTTGTTTTCCATTTTTGCGTACCTCCTCAAAATAAAAGACATCCCAAATGAAAGGACGTCTTGCACGCGTTACCACCTTTGTCTTGCGGATGAATGAATCATCTGCCTCTCTTCGTTGTAACGGACGTCTCCGGGTCATACTCTTCGTATGGCCAGCTCCAAGACCATGTTCCATTTCCCCTTCATGCATGTTTTCACCTACCACATACTCTCTACGTTTCTAAGAAAATGTACTCTTCTTTTCTTTGCTGTTATCGGTATTATTATACGTTGAAAGTAGGTTTTTGCAAATACACAGAATGCATCTTTTGTGTTGTTTAAAGCTGTTTCTATCCCCTTTATACAAGCGCTCTATATAAATAAACCTTGTCTTTTTAACATTGCCAGTATATCATAATAGAGAATACAGGATTTACTTCCGTATCATAGAATAGGAGATTCAAAGGCACAATGGCAACAGGCAAGGTAAAATGGTTTAATGCTGAAAAGGGCTACGGATTCATCACAACTGATGAAGGTAAGGACGTTTTCGTTCATTACTCAGCAATTCAGAGTGAAGGATTCAAGACACTTGATGAAGGCGCTGCAGTAAGCTTCGACATCACAGAGTCTAATCGTGGACCACAGGCTTCCAACGTAACAAAGCTCTAATTAAGAACATTGTACGAACAAAAGAACGGTTTATCCGTTCTTTTTTATTGTTGATAAGCACAAGAAAAGATGGCATGTGCCATCTTTTTATATCTCTTATTTAAAACTGTCGAATGAGTATTCTTCATATACCTTGGATACAGGTGTATGATTTTCGATTGATTCGATTGTATTTGCAAGCATTTCTGCGATAGATAATACATGAATCTTTGTTGTATTCGTCTTCTGTTCTTCACGAAGTGGAATTGTATCTGTAATTATCATCTTTTTGATTGGTGAATTTTCAATCTTCGCAATTGCATCGCGTGAGAATACACCATGCGTAATTCCAGTGTAGATATCCTTGGCACCATGGCGCTTCAAAATTTCACATCCAGCCACAAGTGATCCCGCTGTATCGCAGATATCATCAATGACAATGCATGTTTTATCCTTAACATCACCAATGATATTTTGCGCTTCAACCATATTTGGCTTTGGACGACGCTTATCGATAATTGCGATAGGTGCATCTAATAAATCGGCCACTCTTCTAGCACGTGTAACTCCACCATGGTCTGGTGAAACAACTACTAATTCATCCTTTGGAATTTGTAGGCCCTTGAAGTAACTAGCGAGCATTGGTACTGCTGTAATATCATCGATAGGAATATCGAAGTAACCCTGAATCTGTGCTGCATGTAAGTCAAATGTTACAACACGGTGAGCTCCTGCAACCTGTAATAGGTTTGCGACTAACTTCGATGTAATTGGTTGACGTGGTTTTGCTTTACGATCCTGACGAGCATAACCGTAATAAGGCATAATAACGTTAATTTCTCCAGCACTCGCACGTCTACATGCATCGATACAGATGAGAACTTCCATTAAGCGCTCTGATACTGGATTGCATGTTGACTGAATGATGAAAACAGAACGACCTCTGACTGACTCTTGTGGTTCGACTAAAATCTCACCATCTGCGAAATGTTCAACCTTGATTTTACCTAAAGGCAATCCCAAATGTTTACAAATAGACGCTGCTAGATCGGTACTAGATGTTAGAGCGAATACGACAGTTTCCTTAACCATGATTTTCCTCTTCTCCCATATTAATGTTGTATATCCTTATTAATTAAAGATGTTTTATAACTATTCGTCAACCCTTACGGCGAATAAATGGTCCGACTATTTCAGCTTTTGAAACATTTGTATCTTCTAACCATGTGCCTGGTAGAATTTCTGCGTAATCTTCAACTACAGTATCTCCATAGAGATATGTATTTGGATGGATAATCACGTCTGTTCCAAATGTTACATTAGGTCCTATATACGCTGTATTAGGGTCGTAGATTGTAACACCCTTCTTCATCCACTCTGTATTGATTCTTTCTTGCATATATTTTGCGGCATGTGCTAATTCCACATTTCCATTAATACCTTGTACTTCTTGCCAATCATCACATGGAATTGCGACAACCTTCTTGCCTAGCTTCTTTAAAATCTCAACTAAATCCGTTAGATAGTATTCGTTCTGGGCGTTGTTATTATTCAAATGCTTCAAGCCCTCAAATAGAGATTGGTTGTTGAAGGCATAGATGCCTGTGTTAATTTCACGTACTGCCTTTTCAGCGTCATTTGCGTCTTTGAACTCTACGATTTTTTCAACGGTTCCATCCGCATTACGAATGACACGACCATACGCTCCATTGTCTTCTGGAATTGCAGTAAGTACTGCCATATCCGCATCACCAATCAAATCATATAATTTCTGGTATGTTTCTGGTTTTACGCATGGTGTATCTCCACTAGCGACTAGTGTAATACCCTCTTCATTTGCAAGCTGTTGAGCTTGCATTACCGCATGTCCTGTTCCAAGCTGTGGTTCTTGTACCGCAAATTCGCACTTTCCAGCCATCGCAGTTTCAACTTCTTCGTGCTTATAACCAACTACACATACAATTCTTTCTGTACCAGACTTCTTTAAGCTATTGATTACCATACCTAACATTGGTACTTCTAGAATTTTATGTAATACCTTTGGTAATTCTGAGTGCATACGGGTTCCTTTACCACCCGCCATAATAATTGCGTTCTTCATTTTATTTTCTCCTATTTTACATGCTAGCATGATTTATCGTGTGTATACTGTTGTCTTTCTAACAAAGTATCTCTTCTTTTTTAATACATCAATAGAACGTTCTAACAACTCTATGTCTTTTGTGATTCCAAACACAGTTGAACCACTCCCTGACATTAGTACTCCATCAAAACCTAAGTCCAATAAGTCTTGTTTGGCCTTTCGGATTTCCGGGACCAATGTCATTGCGGCATTTTCCATGGAGTTACCTAAACAATGGATAATGCCGTCATAATCATTGTTTTCTAGCGCTTCTTGCATTGCTATACAATCAGGATGAATTCCTTCTTGTTCATCCACGATATGGAAGGCTTCTGCAGTCGATACACCTTTACGTGGTTTTATCAACAACAATGAGAAATCTGGTTTACATGAGAATGTTGTAATCTTCTCACCAATCCCTTCCACAAATGCAGGGCGATTGAGGATACAGAATGGTACATCTGCACCAACTTCTTTACCCACTGCAATCATCTCATCTTTTGTAAGATTTAGATTACACATCCGATTAATCATACGTATTGCAGCAGCCGCATCTGCACTACCACCCGCTAGACCAGCTCTTGTAGGAATATGCTTCTCCAAACGACAGCGAAACTCTTCTTTGAGATGATACTTTTCCTGCATGATATGAATCGCTTTGATAATTGTATTCTTATCATTGATCGGTAAATAGTCTCGATTTAACTCCAGTGTTGTTTGTTTTGCAAATTCCATTTCTAAAACATCATAGAAATTGATTGGAACCATAATCATTTTTAAATCATGGTAACCATCTTCTCGTTTACCCACAACATCTAAGCATAGATTTATTTTTGCGTATGCTCGCTCTTTCATTTCATGACCTCATGAATTTGTTTTAATTCATCAATGGTTAATTCCTGTGCGCGTTTATTGGCTGGAATATTAGCCTTCTCTAGTATCTCTGTCGCCTTATTACCATCATCTACGTATTCTTTCAGATTGTTGTAAATGGTTTTACGGCGTTGCTTGAAACAGGCTCTTACCAGTTCAAAGAAGTCTCGAATCTCTTCATTACTTGCGTCGTTATTCTTTCTTGCGAATTGGATAATGACACTATCGACAGCAGGGGAAGGATTAAATGACCTTCCTGGTACTGTAAATAAACGCTTGATATCGAATAAATATTGCCCCTCTACAGATAGGGCGTTGTATTCAGGATCTTTTGGTTTTGCGACAAAGCGGTCACCAACTTCCTTCTGTACCATAACCGTAATATAAGAGATATCTGGATTTTCAAATATTTTAAATAATACTGGTGTCGTAATGTAGTATGGAAGATTTGCACATACAGATACAGTTTTATACTTTTCTTTTAATGCATGTACAACTTCATCTAAATCACATGTTAAGAAATCCTGTAGGATAATCTCTACATTGGAATAATCTTCTAAAGTATGCTGTAGTACTGGAATTAAACTTTCATCTATCTCAAATGCAAGTACGTGTTGTGCATGCATTGCCAGTTGTTCGGTTAAACTTCCAATGCCTGGGCCAATTTCGATGACTGCACCTTTGCAATGTGACATTTCAGCACAGCGTTCTACGATAATCGGATCAACCAAGAAGTTCTGGCCAAATCCTTTCTTCGCTCGTAATCCAAATTGATCTAGTATCTCTTTTGTGCGAGACGGTGTTGAAATTAATTTCTTCATTTATCTATAACCTCTCGTAATTCTTCTTTGCAAACCGCAATACAGTTTAACCTTGCAAGCATGGTCTTCGCATTACCATCTCCAATATGGTAGTATTCTCCAACTTTACGTCGTAATTCTGCACTATCAGATTGACCACTTAGACCAAGTTCAAATAGGTCGCTCATCTTTAGACTACCCTTTGGTGAATTGGTGATCGTTACGACATTTTGTAGTGCGTTCCACAATGTATCTTTATCCGCATGTTCAATACCAACCTTCTTCTCTGTACGTGCATTACGCTTCTCAACAAATGCATTCTTACAGTTTGGAACATGTTGATTAATAATATGTCGTATTTGATTGCCTGGTGTATCTGGATCAGTAAAGACAATAACACCTCGTGTGCTTGAGGCATAGCGAATCTGTTCAATGACTTTATCATCAATGCTGCTACCACCAGTCTCAATCGTTTCACAATCAAAGTATTTCTTTAATTGTTGTGTATCGTGTCTTCCTTCCACAACGATTATCTCATGAATGCGATCCATCAGCTTCCTCCAGAAATCTAGTCCAGTTGGCATCGATTTGTGCAGCCATATCTTCAACTGGCATATTTCGAATCTCAGCCATCTTCGCTACGATGTATGGAATATTTGACGGTTCATTTCGAGTGCCACGTACTGGAACTGGAGCCATGTATGGTGCATCTGTTTCACTGAGCAAGTAGTTTAAGTCGATTGTCTCTACTACATCTACAGCGTGTCTTGCATTTTTGAATGTTAAGGCACCACCAAGTGCGATATAGTACCCTAACTTCGTAAATTCTTTTGCCATCTCTTTTGAACCTGGAAAACAATGCAATAATCCCTTCCAGTGATGTTTCTTCATAATATCGAAGGTATCCTGCATGGCATCTCTAGAATGTACTAGGATTGGTTTATTTACTTCTCTAGCAAGTTCGATTAACTTTGCGAAGTATTCACGCTGTACAGCACGCTCAGCTTCATCTGTAACCCAGTGGTACTCTAGCCCAATTTCACCGATTGCAGTTACCATCGGATCTTTCGCCAATTCACAAAATGCATCCCAATATTTTTCATCTACCTTCGTAGTATCTTCTGGGAAGATGCCTGCCGCAACCTTATAGTTTTCAGGGTCGCGTTTTGCAAATTCAATGGCTTGTTTTGTTTCTTCTAGTGATAATGTAATAATCATTAATTTATCCACATGCTTTTCTTTACAGCGTGCGATAACTTCTTCTAAATCTTCTTGAAACTCTTCTCCCATCAAATGACAATGGGTATCTACATAATGTAATTCACTCATCTTATTTTCCTAAACAGAAGCGTGAGAAGATTTCATCTAAGAGATCTTCCTTGCCTGCCTTTCCAGTGATCTGTCGTAATGCAGTCCACGCTTTTTCTAAATCGATTGTTACTAAATCAAGCTCCACACCTGCATGTAATGCATTTACTGCATCGTTCATTGCTTGTTCTGCCTGCAAAGCATAACCTATCTGTCTTTCATTATTTAATGTATCGCTATTGGCTGCGATATATTCACTATGATATTTCTCAACAATCGCATTTGTTAGTTCTGTAATATCTTTTTGGATAGCACTGATAGATATACCTGCATGCATACTATCCTTATCTTTCTTATTATATACAACAATACGATTATGATTCTTTGTCTTCTCTAATAGTTCTTGATCTTCTTTAGTTAATTCCTCGGAACCATCTAATACAACAATCACAAGCTGTGCCTTTTCTAATGCTTGTAAGGATTTGGTAATACCAATCTGTTCAATCGCATCATCACTCTTACGAATACCTGCGGTATCAATCAAGTTTAATGTGATTCCATTTAGTCGTACCGTTCCTTCTACAAGGTCTCTTGTCGTTCCAGCCACATCTGTAACGATTGCCTTATCTTCTTCCAACAACGCATTCAACAAGGAGGACTTACCAACATTTGGTCTACCTAAGATAACGGTATTGATGCCCTCTTTAATCACTGCAGATTGTTGTGCTGTTACGATAATCTGATGAATATCATCAATCCACTTCTCTGCCTTTGGTAGAATTTCCTCTTCAGTTAATTGGTGTACATCATCATACTCAGGATAATCAATGTTTACTTCAATATTCGAAATAATTTGTGTCAAATCTTCTTCTAATGGTCTCATCAGTTTTGCGACAGACCCTTTTAATGAATGGATTGCGCTCTTCGCGTTAATTTCATCCTTTGCCCATATTAAGTCATTGATACCTTCTGCTTGAGACAAGTCCATCTTTCCACTGAGGAATGCGCGTTCTGTAAATTCTCCACGACGTGCCATACGTGCACCTGCACCGAGAATGAGGGACAATACTTTTCTTGTGATATAGACGCCACCATGACAAGAGATTTCCACAATATCTTCACCTGTATATGATTTTGGTGCACGGAAAAGGCTGACGAGTACTTCGTCAACAGATTCATTTCCTTCTTTAATGGTTGCGTAATGAATTGTATATCCCTTGGCATCGCTAAAATCTTTACCTGTTAAGTCGGTAACGATTTGAATTGCGTCACTACCAGAAATACGAATGACGGAGATGGCTCCCATCGCATCGGCAGTGGCGATTGCGGCTATAGTATCCTGAAACATGTTGTCCCTCCAGTTTCCATTATTATTGTACTAGTTTTATCCATTCTCTGCATGACATCTCAGCAGTTTTTTCAATGTGTGCTAAGATAAAATCATGAAACTATCAAATTCTATTCAAAATGCCCTAAATGAAATGGGCTATCATTCCCTATTACCAATTCAAGAAACTGTCATTCCAAAGATTCAAGAAGGGAAAAGTTTATTTGTGCTAGCCAAAACGGGTAGTGGTAAAACTGGCTCCTATTTAATCCCTGCAATTGAACAAGTAAATCCGAATGATGATTTTACTTCTACTTTAATTGTGGCTCCTACAAGAGAACTCGCGATTCAAATCTCATTAGAAGCCAAGTTACTCGCTTCCTATACACAGGTACATATTGTCACTTTGATTGGTGGAATGGACGCAGAAAAGCAGCTAAATGCATTACGTCATCGTCCACACATTATCATCGGAACACCAGGTCGATTACTGGATTTATATAACCAAGAAGCTTTCAAACTTTCAAAGCTATCACTGTTTGTCATTGATGAGGCTGATCAAGTCTACTCCACAGGACAATCAGAAGAAGTGAATCAACTAAGAAACGCAATTCATGGTGTTCAAACCATTTGTCTTTCTGCCACAAAGAACGACACAATTCACACTTACTTTGATACTCCTTTTGAGGAAGTATCCCAAGGCGAAATCGCAGTCAATGATAAAATTACATCCTACTATCTTGAAACGGAAAACAAAAAAGACACATTATTATCCCTTTTACATTCACTACCAATCACTTCTGCGATTATATTCGTCAACCACCGTAGTACTGCAATAGAACTTTCTGATTTGTTACTACGAAATAACATCCTCAGTTCTGCGTTCTCTGGCTATTTTGATGAGTGGAAACGTATCGCCATCATGAGTGACTTCCGCAAAGGTGATATACGCGTATTAGTTGCGACAGATGCGGCTGCTAGAGGTATTGATATCCATGAACTATCTCATGTGATTCATTATGATATTCCTATTGATACCGAAACATTTATCCACCGCTCTGGTCGTACTGCCCACCAAGGGGATGAAGGTATTTCTATTTCACTTCTTACATCAGAAGAAATGAAATCTGAAGTTGGTATATATATTCGCATGCATAGTCAAGCATATACACCACAAGATACACATCCTGTTGATTTATCGATTCCTTATCAAAAAAAGGCTGTGCCTTCTACACAAGTAACAAAGCTTCTAATTCGAGCAGGTAGAAATGATAAGATACGTCCAAAGGATATCATCGGTGCACTTTGTACTATATTCTCATTCGATGAAATTGGCACACTTGAAATTCAAGACCGCTTCTCAACTGTTACAATTCTTTGCAAAGAGGATGATATTTTATCTCGTTTTGAAGATTTTACTATCAAAGGAAAACGTAGAAAAGTTGAATTATTAAAATAGTAATTTTGAAGTATGCTTCAAATTTTATGTATTTTTGAAAATATTTGAAGTTTGCTTCAAATATTCACTTCTCCTTACAAAATCGATATACTAAAAATACAAATATATCTACTATTTATCATTATTTCTTAAAATTGTGAGGTGAAAGTATGCATAAAACTAGCACAAAGGTTTTAATCTCCGGTTTTTTACTCATCTTATTTGCGTCTATCTGTTTTAGTATTTATCTTTATATGCAGCTTAACGCATCAATTTCTATAGGAAAAGGGCATTATCTTGCGATGGATTCAAATACAAATGGTACTTACAACATGGAAATCTATGAAGATCATTCTGTGAAGATTTTCCTTGATAAGGTTTATGTAGAAGGTACTTTAGAACATGAACAGACACAATACACAGACTCATACTATATCCAAACAAAAGATAAGAAGTATTTTATGAGTATCAATCACGATACTGTATCTGTTCCAATAGAGGTAAATGGTAATCTAATTTCTTTAGTATTTAAGTTTGTTAGTAATGTTCCATTTACACAGGTTGATTTACCACAAAAATAATCATGCAATTATAAAGTGAACCTCCTAAGTTATTATAAAATCTTAGGAGGTTCACTTTTAAGTTACATTACTTTGTCTTCATAGGAAACCATCCCATATTAAGACGAATTTCCTTTCGCTCTAAATCAGTATTCGTATAACAGCAACTGTCAAAACCAATTAAGGTAAACCCTTCGTGCAGGTAGAAGTCAACTGCATTTATATTTGATGATTGTGTCTCTAAAATCAATGTACGATAGTCTTTGTCTACTGTAATCTTTTTGGCAATGTCTAACAACTTCTTACCATACCCTTGCCCTCTCAACTTCTCATCAACAAATAGTTCTGTAATAATCAATCGATTTGTCCAACTCTCTGGGCAAATTTCAATTGCCGCAAGTAATTTGTTATCTTCTATAATACCAAAGGCTTCCGCATCTTCCCACCAGTCCTCATAAAGCTTATCCTGATATTCGCAGTCCTCTAAACTATGTATAAATGGTTTCGTAAATTTTTTCTTTTGAATCGAAATCTGAAAACCATCATCTGTTCTTTGCATATTCACATCGTAGTATTCTTTCGATGTGTACTCAATAGGTAACAGTGTTCCTTTCCATATATCTTTTCTTAATTTATGAATAATATGGTTTTTCATCATTTTTCGCTCTTTCCAACAAATATAAACTGTATGCATCAGAGTTTTCTATAATGCACCTAAATCTTGTAATGTACCATTACCTTCTGGTTGAATATTTTCTAGTTTGATATTTGGATTTCTCTTTTGTAAGTATCCTGCAAATCTTCTCGCTTCGCCTTTATCTCGACAGCTAAGTGAGAAGGTTTTTTCTTTATTTGTAAGATAGATGGTCAACTTACCATGTGCATCTTCTTCTACCTTCATGACTTGAATATCCATTGTGGATTCTTCATGCATGTCTAATCCCATGCATGCGATCATGCGATCGTTTAAAATCCAGCTACGGTCAATCACACCGCCTTTTTCATATTCTTCGATATTACGAATGGACTTCAGTGCTCTTGCTATCTTGAATTTCTTTGTATAGTACATCACGAGGATTACCCCTAAGATTGCTGTACCTACCATCATGGCATAACGTAACTCTTGAATTCCCTTCTTTTCATAGAAGAATGCGAGTGCGAACACTAAGAATACAAGTGGTGTCATGAATGGTCCATACAATAAACTATTTAGTGACTGATAGTATTTTTTAATCATATTGCTACCTCAATGAACATATCATACCATATCTAAAAAACAGATAATGAAGAATATCCTCATTATCTGCTCTCTTTATCCTTTGACGTTTAATCTGTTCAGTGCTTTCTTTAATGCGATTTCTGCACGAACTTGATCGACGTTCTTATCATTTGACTGTAGACGTTGTTCTGCACGGATCTTAGCAGCGATTGCACGTTCGACATCAATCTCATCTTTATTTTCGATTGCATCAACCATGATTTCTGCGTTGTTATCTCTAAAGTAGAATAGTCCTCCAGTCACCGCATATTCCATTCGTTTGCCGGATTCGACTGTTGTCATCTTACCAATTCGTAACATTGTCACAATTGGCATATGTTCAGGTAAGATACCTCTTTGTCCATCTTGTGTTTCAATGTTAAGGATGGATGTATCTAACTCTTTATATACACCATGTGGTGTCACGATGCGGCAGTGAATCATACTCATTTCAGTGACTCTGCCTTCTTAACAACATCTTCGATTGTTCCAACACTTAGGAATGCGGCTTCCGGTAATTCATCGTATTTTCCTTCAAGAATTTCTTTGAAGCTTCTAACTGTATCTGCGACTGGCACATAAACACCTGGAATTCCTGAGAATTGTTCCGCAACGGAGAATGGTTGTGATAGGAAGTTACGAACACGACGTGCTCTTGCGACAATCTTCTTGTCTTCTTCGCCTAACTCTTCCATACCCAAGATTGCGATAATATCTTGAAGTTCACGATATCTTTGTAGGATCTGCTGTACTTGACGGGCTACCTCATAATGTTCATCACCAATCACCAGTGGATCTAACATACGGGAAGAAGATCCTAATGGGTCAACCGCCGGATAGATACCTAGCGCAGCGATGGAACGGTCTAATACAAGACGTGCATCCAAGTGTGAGAATGTTGTTGCTGGAGCTGGGTCTGTTAAGTCATCGGCAGGTACATAAATTGCCTGTACGGATGTAATAGAACCCTGATCGGTTGATGTAATTCTCTCTTGTAATCTACCCATTTCTGTTGCAAGGGTTGGCTGGTATCCTACTGCAGATGGCATACGGCCAAGTAGTGCGGATACTTCAGAACCTGCCTGGGTGAAACGGAAGATGTTATCGATAAATAACAATACGTCTTGATGTTCTTCATCACGGAAGTATTCAGCCATTGTTAGGGCGGATAGTGCTACGCGCATTCTCGCACCTGGTGATTCATTCATCTGTCCGTATGTTAGAACTGTATTCTTCAATACGCCAGATTCTTCCATTTCATGATACATGTCATTACCTTCACGAGTACGTTCACCGACACCCGCAACGACGGAACGTCCACCATGTTCAATTGCGATATTGTGGATTAATTCCTGCATTAAGACTGTCTTACCTACACCTGCACCACCGAATAAGCCAATCTTACCACCCTTAGAATATGGGCAGAGTAAGTCGATAACCTTGATACCTGTTTCTAGGATTTCACTGGTTGTCTGTTGTTGTGCAAATGTTGGAGCGTCTCTATGAATTGGTAATTTGTGTTTTGCGTGTACCTCACCTAATCCATCAATTGGCTCACCAAGTACATTAAACATACGTCCTAATACTTCATCACCAACTGGTACTTCGATTGGTGCCCCTGTATCTGTACATTCCATGCCACGAACTAGTCCATCTGTAGATGACATCGCAATGCAGCGAACCACATCGTCTCCGATGTGTTGTGCTACTTCTGCGGTCATTGATGTCTGATCGTCAATCTTTACTTTAATTGCGTTATTGATGGAAGGTAAGTGTTCCTGGTCAAAGCGAATATCAATGACCGGTCCAATGACCTGTACAATTTTTCCTGTAACACTCATTGTTTTACCTTCTTTCTATACGGCACTTGAGCCACCAACAATTTCCGTTATTTCCTGGGTAATTGCGGCCTGTCTTGCCTTATTGTATTCGAGTTTCAGCGTTGTGCTTAACTCATCTGCGTTATCTGAAGCTGCCTTCATCGCTACACGACGGCTTCCTTGTTCTGCGGTTGTGGATTCCATCCAGTCAGAATAAGTTACGTCAGTGATCATCATCGGAATCAAACTATCCAAAATAGATGCTGGATCTGGTTCGAATAGTGTTTCTTGATGTTCGCCAACTTTTTCTTTCTTTTGACCTGGTTTGATTGTACATGGTAATAACACATCAAACTCAGGTGTAAATGTCATTGTATTTACAAATCTTGTATATAGGATCTGTACCTTGCCAACTTCACCTGCCTGATAGCGTGCAACACCATCTTCAACGCATTTCTTTAAATCCGCAAATGAGATTTTATCTGAGGAGATTTGTTCCTCGTTAATGATATTAAATCCTGCTTCTTTTAGTTGGTGATGGATTGTGGTTCCTACTAAGAATACTGGGTCAGCAGGATCTAGTGTTTCTCTTGCTAACTTGAAGACATTCTGGTTGTATCCACCACACAAGCCTAAATCAGAACAGAAGATAATCGTCATTGTATGTGAGTTCTTGTTATGTACAAGATACTTGCTTTCAACATCTTGGTTATTTGCGACAATATCATTGACTGTATCTTGTAAACGTTGTGCATACTCACGGTTGGCTTCCATCTTTTTTCTTTGTTTTAGAAGCTTTGCGTTGGCAATCATCTCCATCGCTTTTGTAATCTTTTTGGTGGAGTTGACAGACTTAATTCTGCTACGCAAAGCCTGTCTGGATTGTGCCATCTTAGTTTACCCCTTTAACAAGTACGTATTGTTCGATAACTTTATCCATCACTTCCGTAATCTTAGAACGTAGTTCATCATTGATGACTGCTTCTGTTTCAATTCGATTGCATACGTCTTTTGCGTTTTCTTTGAAGTATCTGTGGATACTCTTTTCAAAGCTTGCGATATCTTCGATTTCAACACGGTCTAAATAACCATTCTTCGCAGCGAACAAGGATAATACTTGTTCTGTCATAGATAATGGTTGGTATTGTCCTTGCTTGAGAAGTTCTGTTAATTTAGCACCATGACTTAAGATCTTCTTTGTGACTGGATCGAGGTCGGAACCAAATTGTGAGAATGACAACATTTCATGGTATTGTGCTAAGTCTAACTTCAACGTTGAAGATACACTCTTCATCGCCTTTGTCTGTGCGTTAGAACCTACACGGGATACAGATAGACCAGAGTCTACGGCTGGTCTTACACCAGCTGCGAATAAATCAGTCTGTAAGAAAATCTGTCCATCTGTAATTGAAATAACATTAGTTGGGATATATGCTGAGATATCGCCAGCCTGTGTTTCGATAATTGGAAGTGCTGTAAGTGATCCTCCACCTAAGGCATCAGATAGCTTCGCAGCTCTTTCAAGTAATCTACTATGTAAGTAGAATACATCACCTGGATACGCTTCACGTCCTGGTGGTCTTCTTAATAATAGAGACATTGTACGGTACGCAACTGCGTGTTTTGACAAGTCATCGTACACAATTAATACATCCTTACCCTGTTCCATCCATTCTTCACCAATTGCACAACCTGCATATGGCGCAATGTATTGTAATGGAGCACTTGCCGAAGCTCCAGCGTTAACGATTGTTGTGTATGACATCGCATCACTTTCACGTAACTTCTGTACTAAACGAGCAACTGTACTTTCCTTTTGTCCAATAGCGACATAGATACAGTTTACGTTCTTACCCTTTTGGTTGATGATTGCGTCAATTGCGATTGCAGTCTTACCCGTTTCACGGTCACCGATAATTAACTCACGCTGACCTTTACCAATTGGAATCATTGAGTCGATCACCTTTAAGCCAGTCATTAATGGCTGGTATACAGATTTTCTAGTCATGACACCTGGCGCAACTCTTTCGATTGGACGTGACTTTGTGCTAACGATAGGTTCACCACCATCAACTGCTTCACCAAGTGCGTTTACGACTCTACCAAGTAATGCATCGCCGACTGGTACTTCAACGATTCTACCAGTACGTTTTACTTCATCACCTTCACGAATCAAAGTATCGTGACCGAGTAATACGGCACCGATATGGTCTTCTTCTAAGTTTAATACCATTCCCATAACACCATGTGGGAATTCTAAAAGTTCTGAGGACATTGCTTTATCGATGCCCTGGACCATGGCAATTCCATCGCCGACGCTAATGACGTAGCCGACATCATCGGACTGAATCTTTTGTTCATAGTTTTTGATTTGATCTTTGATCAAAGAACTGATTTCTTCTGGTCTGATTTGACTCATGCCTGTCCTCCTTTCAATATCGCATTCTTCATGCGTTCAATTTTTGTTTTTGTTGTGATATCTGTAACGTTGTTGCCGACGGTCACTTTGATACCTGCGATGATTTGTGGATCGACATGGTTTTCAATTGTAACTGTCTTCTTTGTCTTTTGAATTAGAGCTTCTTGAATTCTATTTAAGTCCTCTTGACTTAACTGACGTGCAGAATGTACTACTGCTTTGACGATACCAAGCTCTTCATTTGCGAGTACTTCAAACTTGCGTAGAATTTCATCAATATATGTGACTCTTCCACGATCAACTAGTAATTTCAGTAGATTTAAAATATCCTGATCAACAACTTTACCAAATACATTTGTTATAAAGTTCTTCTTTTCTTCTTTTGTTATTTTTACTGCGCGTAAGAATAGTTCAACTTCATTGTTTTCTTTTAAGATTTTTAACAATGATTCACATTGTGCTTTCTTCTCGCGTACTGTGTTATTTTCAGTTGCTAACTCGAACAGTCCTTGTCCATAGCGCTCAGCTATCTCATTCACCATCGCCAACCGCTTCCTTTACGAACGCATCAATTGCCTGACGATCAACTTTTTCACCTTCATGTTCGCCAATTAACTTACCGGCAGCACTGAATGCGACATCAACCATTTCCTGCTTCATAGATGCGTACATTTCTCTGCGTTCTGCTTCGATCTGTTCTTGTGCACGCTGTTTTACAGCTGCAGCTTCTTTATCAGCCTGCGCAAGGATTTGTTTCTTTTCCTGTTTTGCCTGCTGAATTGCAGCACTTACGATTTCTTCTGATTTTGTAGATGCAGTATTCAACTGCTCTAATGCAACCTTACGATCTGCCAAGGCTTCTTCTTTTGCCTGTTGACTTAAAGCAAGTTCTTCTTGCATCTTTTCTGCTCTAGCATCTAAGAACTTCTTTACGGATGGCCATAAGAATATCTTAGCAATCAGAAATAATACGAATGTACTACACAGCTGAACCAACACTGTCAAAACGTTTGGAAATAACTGTTCAACAATATTGACTTCCATAGTTACCTGAAAGCCTCAATTAGTATACGAAAATGAGAAGAATAGAAACTAACAAACCGTAAATAGCACATGTTTCAGATAAAGCGATACCTAAAATCATTGTTGAACGAATCTTTGATTCTGCTTCTGGATTCTTACCGATAGCGTCACATGCGTGAGCGGCTACTGTACCTTCACCTAAACCTGTTAAGAAACCTGTAAATACTGCGATACCTGCACCAATTGCGATTAAACCCTTTTCCATAATTTTTTCTCCTTTTTTAAATTTTTTCTTCTTCAGGAATATCGTTTCCTAAAAGTACGATTGTCAAAGTGACAAATACCAATGTTTGAATAAAACCTGCAAATAAATCGAAATACATGTGTAATACTGGAGCGATAATTGGTGCCATGAAATTAAATACATTTCCCTGGATACCAACTATCCCTGCTATTGCATTGGATAAATTTGCTGTCCCCATATATACAAGGGACATCATAATAGAACCACAAGTGATATTACCGAATAGACGTAATGCCATTGATAACATCGTTGAGAACTTACCGACGATGTTCATTGGTAACATCGGTGCTATCGGTTCTAAGAATGCATGCATGTAGGCTTTAAAGCCACCGTATTTTAATTCTGCAACCTGAATCATTAACCAGGTTAGGAAAGATAATGTAATGGTTACACTAAAGTTAGCTGTCGGTGAACTTAATCCAAATAGCGAGATTGTGTTACTGACAAAGATGTAGAACCATAACGCTAAGATATATGGTGTTAACTTATCCGCTACTTTCTTACCTACATTTGTGCGTACCGTTTTATATACTGCTTCTGTCGCAAGTACAACCGGTACGACGATACCTTTTGGTTTTTCTAATGGATCTGCCTTTTCGATTTTCTTTGACAATAATATCATCGCGATTGCTAGGACGATTGTAATCAGAATAATTACATATACGTCCGATTGTATTGTCATGTCTTCACCGTCCTCTCTCTATGACTGCCACATGAAATATAATTGCTAATTTAATTGTTGAAAGACCAATTGCGCATGTAAGAACATTGAGATATTGCGGAAAGACTGCACTGACTACTAGCACTGCTGCCATCAAGAAATAATTGATAGCGAAGTTTCCGTATGTTCCAGATGTGGACTGCATACTTACAACTTGTCTTGCGAAATTCTCTGTTCTTTTATAAATAATGAATGCGGCTAATGATCCCAACAACCAACCTGTCGTCCATTGCCAGTGGAACGGCAAGAAAACAAAACTAATCAGAACAAATGCATAGTAAATTTTCCAAGAATGATTTGTCATTTTCTATTTCCAACTACTTGCATTATATTCCTTTTTTAAAGTATGCGTGAAATGTATTATTCACGTTATTTAGCCTTCATCTAAACAATTCAAGATTTCTAAGATACGGTTTAAATCTTCTGTATCTGTATATCGAATTGTAAGTTTCTTGTTCTGAATTGAAACCTTTGTACCAAGCTTCACAGAGATCTGATGTTCTAGATCATGAATGATTGGATCACGTTTCTTTTCTGGTTTTGTTTTGTTTGGTTTTACTTCTTCTGCATTAATATCTCTAATGTAGGCTTCTACTTCACGAACAGACATCTTTTCCTTCATGATTTTCTCAGCCGCATCAAGCATTTCCATCTCATCTTTTAAGCCTAGTAATGGACGAACATGTCCCATTGCTAGTCTTTTATCTACGACTAATTTTTGAATCTCAGAAGGAAGTTTTAAGAGTCTCATGATATTTGCACAATATTCACGGGATTTACCAACTCTTTCTGCTAGTTTTTCTTGTGTATAGCCTAGTTTTTTTACAAGTGAGTCATAGGCTGTGGCTTCTTCAATTGCGTTTAAGTCTTCACGTTGTACGTTTTCTAAGATGGCAATTTCCATCATCTGCTCTTCAGTAAAATCTACAGAAATTGCAGGTACAACCTTAAGTCCAGCAATCTTCGCTGCACGTAAGCGTCTTTCACCAGTGATTAGGTCATAACCACTGACACTCTTGCGTACGAGTAATGGTGTAAAGATTCCATGTGTTCGAATGGAATCTGCTAATTCATTTAACGCAGTTTGATCAAATTCTTTTCTTGGCTGATAAGGATTTGGTCTAATTTCTTCAATTGCGATTTCTACTTCTCTTCTGCCTGGCACTTCCTTTGCGCTACTTTGAATATCGTCAAGGAACTGCTCAACATTCGATCCGAAGATAGAATCTAAACCACGTCCTAAGCCTTTTTGTTTTTTCTCTGCCATTTTCTATCGTTTGATCCTTTCGTTTTGTGTAACTACTTCTTTTACAAGTTGTGCGTAAGCACGCGCACCTTCCGAACGGGTATCATACTCAAAAATTGATTGTTCACGAGATGGAGCTTCTGATAAGCGTACATTTCGTGGGATAAAACAATGGTAAACTTTTTCCTTAAAGTATTTACGTACTTCCTGTTGCACTTCTACCGATAACTTGGTACGTACGTCGAACATTGTCAGAAGTACGCCTTCGATAGATAGTCTTGGATTCCATAATTTCTGAACCAAACGAATTGTACTTAATAGCTGTGTTAATCCTTCTAGCGCAAAGTATTCACACTGTACTGGAATCATCACTGAATCTGCTGCTGTTAATGCGTTTGTATTCAATAGACCTAGTGCTGGTGGACAGTCAATGATAATGTAGTCATATTGATCTCTTACCGCTTCTAGTTTTCTCTTTAATAGTTGTTCACGACCTGTTTCATATTGTGCCATATCGACATCTGCACCAGATAAGTCGATGGTTGATGGTAGTACATCTAGTGGTGGCATTTGTAGTGTAACTTTTACATCTTCCACATTTTCGTCTCTCATCAAGATATCGTATACCGTCTTATCAAAACCTACTTTATGTGCTCCGATACCATGAGTCGCATTTCCCTGTGGATCGAAATCTACTAATAGGACTCTTTTGCCGATATATGATAAACCAGACGCTAAGTTCATTGATGTAGTTGTTTTTCCTACACCACCCTTTTGGTTTGCGATTGCAATGATCTTTCCCATAATACTTCTCCCTTATGAATTCTTCGGGAAACGGATGATCATGCACACTTCTTCTGGTCTGTCTTCCGTTTCTACTTTTGCTTGAATACCCATTTTGTTAATCATCTTGATACTTTGATGAATTGTATTTACCGCAATCTGAGTATTTCTTGAGAAACCTTTTGTCTTTTGACGTGTATGTTTCTTCTTAGGAATATCATCTAGACTTGCGATAAAGTCTTCAGTTTGTCTTACATTAAATTCAGCTGCGACGATATGATGGAATACTTCTTTTTGTCGATCGCTTGGCACAGTTAATAATGCACGAGCATGGCGTTCCGTAATCTTTGATTCCATTACCGCATCCTGAATCTCTATTGGTAAATTTAATAAACGTATTTTATTGGCTACTGCAGATTGTGATTTACCTACTTTTTGTGCAACCTGTTCTTGTGTTAAACCAGATTGACGCATGATTTGTAAGTAACTCTTCGCTTCTTCAATAGCAGTTAAATTCTCACGTTGGATATTTTCAACGAGAGCCATTTGTGCTGCTTGGCTTTCATTTGGTGACATGATATAACATGGCACTTCTTTAAAACCAATCATCTTACATGCACGAAATCTTCTTTCCCCAGTAATGATTTCATAGATATCATCAACCTTTCTAACTGTAATTGGTTGAATTAATCCATTCTCTTTAATTGATAGTGCTAATTCACGTAAAGCTTCTTCATCGAACACTAATCGTGGTTGATATCTTGATGGAACAATTTTTTCCGTTGGGATATCTACAATACGATTGGTATCTTTTCGATCAAATATACTTAAAATACTTGGCATATAACCCTCCCTTATAAAGGCTTCTTTTTTATTTGCCCGTAATTGCGTGGATATTGTTGAGGCGTGTGACTTAGCTTGCGGTAATATAGGTTCACGCGCATATCTCCTGTATATAAAGATGTATCCTGTGTTTCTTCTAGCTCTACACCAAGCACCTTAGTCGCATGTGCTGCTTCTTCCGCTTCCGCATTACCTTGCATACCTTTCATCGCTAGAAATAGTCCATTCACTTTGACTAGCGGAATGCATAATTCAGATAAGACTCGTAAGTTTGCGACTGCTCTTGCTGTTACCACATCGTACAATTCACGGTCTGTTTTAACCTGTTCTTCTGCACGTGTGTTATAAACATGGATGTTTTCTAAATGCAGTTGATGAATTACTTCTTGTAAGAATGTGCACCGTTTCCCCGTTGGTTCAATGAGTGACACATCTAATTCTGGTTTGACGATTTTCCAAACCAGTCCTGGAAACCCCGCTCCAGTTCCAACATCTGCTACTTTTCCAAAAATCTTACCTTTCCCCAAAGGAAGAATGGAATCGTAGAAATGTTTTTCTAATACCTCACCATGTTCTGTGATGGCTGTGAGATTCATTTTCTCGTTCCACTCAACCAAAAGTTCAGCGTATCTTTCAAGTTGTTCTACTTGTTTTTTTGATAGTGAAATTTGTAGCTCTGCTGCTTTCTCTATGAGTTCTTGTATTGTCATAATTTCTCTTCGTGACCTATTCTATCATCATCACGTACTGCGTGAAAGATAAAAATATGTTGATAACTTTTTTCTCCACAATTGTGGATAATTTTATTTCCCACAATTTATATTAAACTATTCTGATTTGTGGATAAATTAGTTTTCCACAGATTGTAAATTAGCCTTATTTTAAGTCACTATTTACAATAAATGATGCATTAGGTAATGTCTCAACCCAATCACAGAATGCACGCCATTCTGGCAAGCGGTGTGTCTTACGCTGTGCATAAATTGTCTTGAGCTGACGGTAGTTTGTTGTCATACGTGCAGTAATTCTAAAACCTGCTGGATTAGAATAGAGAATCTCAAGATATTTTACTTTTGCTTCTTCATTCAAGGCTGTAACATCTTCTCCAGCTAATTTCTTATCAGAAATCTTCTGTGTTAATTCATTATAGGAATTAACCTTTTCTTTCATGATTTCGATAATTCGTGGATCTGTATAAGAAATATACACCTCATCTAAGTTGAACTTTGTGATACGGTGCATTGTAGATTGAGAACTAATAAAGTCTAGGAAGTGATAACGTTCTGCTTCAACCCACGCCTTATTTGTAAATGTGAGGTCGAACTGTACGATAATTCCATTTAAGAAGTTATCATGACCACTTCCTGGTTTTGCGCTTGCTAGTGCGTGTGTGCGTGGAACGATTGTTCCATCTACTTTTGTTAAATCAACTGCCATCGGATATTTTGAACCCATAACAGCTGAATCCATTCCATAGACATTTACGTTTGATACTACATCTGTATATTTCATTTCTTATCTTCCTTTTCCTTGTTTAATAGCAATCGCAAGTACCGCGATATCGGCCGGGTTAACACCTGAAATTCTGGATGCCTGTCCCATCGTCGCTGGTTTATATTTCATTAGCTTTTGTCTTCCTTCAATGGATAGGTTATCAACCTCATCATAATTGAAATCAACACCTAACTTGATACTATCCATCTCTTTTAGCTTATTGGCTTCTCGTTTTGCCTTTTCGATATAGCCTGCATATTTTAGTTCGATATCACATTGGTTAGCAATTTCTTCATCAACTTCTTCTCCAATCGTAGCGAGAAGTTCTTTTGTTGTGACATTTGGACGTTTTACTAAATCAATTCCATTAATACCAATATGTGCATCACTTTCATATCCTAGTGAAGTAAGGTATGCATGTACCTTTTCTTCATCTTGTACAAATGTTGTTTCAGATAGATGTTGTATTAACTTCTGCACATTCTCCATCTTTTCAAGGTATGCATCATATCTTTCTTGACTGACTAGTCCAATTTTTCTTCCATATTCTATTAATCTTTGATCTGCGTTATCGTGTCTTAACAACAATCTAAATTCTGCACGTGATGTTAATAAACGATATGGTTCTAATGTGCCTTTGGTTGTTAAGTCGTCAACCATAACACCGATATACGCTTCATTTCTTGCTAAAATGAGCGGTTCTTTTCCATCAAGTTTCATACATGCATTAATTCCCGCAAGTAGTCCTTGTCCAGCAGCCTCTTCATAACCAGAAGTTCCATTAACTTGGCCTGCAGTGAATAGATTTTCAATCATCTTTGATTCAAAACTTGGTTTCATTTGAATTGGATCGATTGCGTCATATTCAATTGCGTACGCATATTTCTTGATGATTGCATTTTCGAAACCTGGCAATGAATGTACCATCTCTTCTTGGATGTCTCTTGGAAGTGATGTAGAGAATCCTTGTAGGTATATGGTATCTAACTCCAGTGATTCTGGCTCCAAGAATAATAGATGTCTTGGCTTATCTTTAAAACGTACAAGTTTATCTTCGATAGATGGACAATAGCGAGGTCCAACTCCCTTTACGACACCAGAATACATGCTGGATTTATTGAGGTTTCCTAAAATATATTCGTGTGTTTCTGGAGTTGTATATGTCATATAGCAAGATACTTGCTTATCATATGGCAATACATCTTCTTTTGTCGTTAATTCTGAGAAGTGTAAGAAACCTTCTGTACCTGGTTCCAATTTCACTTTGCTAAAATCAATGGATGAACGCAGGATTCTTGGCGGTGTTCCTGTCTTTAATCTGAAGGTTTTTAATCCTAGATCTCGTAGAGACTCTGATAAGTCCCCGGTTGTTGGTTCAAGATCAGGACCACCTGGTATAACTTCTGATGAAATCATATTTACACCTGCCATATATGTGCCTGTTGTTACAATCACAATCTTGGCATTCATCACAGTTCCATCTTTTAACGTAACACCTGTAACTTTGTTGTCGGTTACGTTAAGTTTGCTAGCCATACCTTCAATCACACTTAGGTTTTCCTGATGTAAACAGATATCTTGCATCATACGCTTATACGCAAGTTTATCTGACTGCACACGGAGTGCACGTACACCTGGACCTTTTGCGCCATTTAGCATCTTGAATTGCAGCGCTGTCTTATCGGCGGTAATCGCCATTTGACCACCTAAAGCGTCAATTTCTCTTACAACAATTCCTTTTGCTGGTCCACCTACAGATGGATTACATGGCATCTTTCCAATATTTTCTATCTTCAATGTAAGAAGACATGTTTTCTTTTTTAGTCGTGCAGCAGCCAGTGCAGCTTCAATACCCGCATGACCACCACCAATGACAATAATATCAAAATCACTCATTGTTTATTTCTTCCACCATTTCCTTTAATACGTCAGGTATTTTTGGGGAAAGTATTTCAAATCTGATTTTGCCTTCCAAACCCTGATGCTTGGCCAACAAGCGATACATCGTTAGCCTTCCTATATATTCTCGAATCTTCTGGGGTTGTTCCTTCACTTGTGATACAAACGGAATTGCAATTTGGATTTCATCTCCATTCATGCGAATGCATTCTGTATTACTACTACGAATGAGCTCCCAACCAGATTCTTTCGCTTTCTGTTTTGCATACTTTTCAAGCGTGCGTTGTTGTCTTTCATTTCCACTATCTTGGCCAATCTCTTGAGAGATAACTGCTAGATAATGTTTTGTGGCATCTTCTTTAAAGATTTCTTCTGGAGTGATATTTGGATTTGCACTCCAAAGGTCAATGCCATGTTTTTGTGCTTGTTGTAAAATCTTGGCAGTTATCTTTGGACTATCTTTATCTAGATAACAATAACTTTCAAGATTGTTTTGTATAGAAATACCTACATCTTCTGGATAGACAGGTGATAAGAAGAACACAACGTTTGTTAGATATAAGCAATTCATCTGTGGTGGTATATTTCCACGAGATGCTTTTTCTATCGCTGCGTAGAGTCCATCTTGTGTGTCATATCCAGTAGAATCACCATAACGATTCCACATCTGCTTAAGTGAAAGATTTATTTCAGAATCATAATGTGCATAGCCAATCAATGCTTTCTTGCGTCCATGATTTGGTCTTGCAAAGAAGAATAGTAAATCTCCTTTGTGGAAATCTGTAAACTTCTTATTGGATAATCGCCAAAATAGTATCGATTGATTTCGACACAAGCGATGATATGCAAGCATATTTTCATCTGTTACATATGCAATAGATCCCATTACGATTCCTCCTTTCTATCTTAATTAGAATAAGCCGTAGGTTTCTCCATTTTCATCAATTCCCATATTCACTGCTGCTGGCACTTTTGGAAGTCCTGGCATTGTGAGTACATTGCCTGTATAAACAACCACAAAGCCTGCACCAGCAGATACTGAGATATCTGTAATATGTGTTACAAAGTTTTCTGGTCTTCCCTTAAGAGCAGGATCATCACTCAGTGATAATGGTGTCTTTGCCATGCATACTGGTAGTTTATCCCATCCATGTTTGATAAAGTCCTGAATCTTTGTATTTGTTAGTTCACTAAATTCTACATGTGGTGAACCATATACTATTTCACAAATCTTTGTGATTTTAGTTTCAATGGAATCATTCACATCATAAATTGGTTGATACTTGCATGCATGATCTGTAATATCTACAACCTTATTTGCTAGATCTAACATACCATCGCCACCTTTTGCCCATCCATCTGCTTCCGCAACTGGATAGTTATTTTCATGACACCATGTAAGTAGCGCATCCACTTCTTCTTTACTATCTTTTGCAAACTTATTGATAGCAACGATAAATGGGAGTTTAAAACTTTGAACTGTTTCAATATGTTTTTGTAAGTTCTTCGCACCTGCAAGCATCGCTTCAACATTTGGTTGATCAAGATTTTCTTGTTCAACACCACCATGCATTTTTAGAGCACGAATGGTTGCGACCACCACAACTGCAGAAGGGTTCAATTCTGCTAAGCGGCACTTAATATCCAAGAATTTCTCAGCACCTAGATCTGCGCCAAAGCCTGCTTCTGTCACAACATAATCTGCTAGTTTTAAAGCCATCTTCGTTGCGATAACTGAATTACATCCATGCGCAATATTTGCGAATGGTCCACCATGAATGAATGTTGGAGTATGTTCTAAAGTCTGTACTAAGTTAGGATTGATAGCTTCCTTCATAACGACAGTTGCAGCACCAGCAGCTTGAATATCATTTACAGTCACTGGTTGATCATCATATGTGTATGCAACAACCGCTCTACCAATTCTCTTTTCAAAATCCTGTAAGTCTTTTGAGAGACACAATATAGCCATTACTTCAGAAGCTACTGTAATTACAAAGTGATCTTCTCTTTCAACACCATTTGATTTTTTCTTCTGCGCGATTGTAATATCGCGTAATGTACGATCATTCATATCTAAGCAACGCTTCCAAGTTACTCTTGTTGGATCGATATTGAGTGGATTTCCTTGGAAGATTGAATTATCTAAAATCGCTGCGATTAAGTTATTGGCTGTTGTGATTGCATGCATATCACCCGTGAAGTGTAGGTTGATAGATTCCATCGGAACTACCTGTGCATATCCTCCACCAGTTGCTCCACCCTTTAAACCAAATACCGGTCCTAAAGATGGTTCGCGTAAACATGCCATAACATTTTTATTTATCTTTGCTAAACCATCTGCCAAACCGATGGTAGTAGTAGATTTTCCTTCACCTGCTTTTGTAGGGTTAATTGCAGTTACCAATACCAGTTTTCCATCTGGCTTGTCTGCTAGTGTTTCCATGAGTTTAATGTTTACTTTGGCTTTTTCTTTGCCATAAAGTTCTAAGTACTCTTCTGGGATTCCTGCTTTCTGCGCAATTTTATCAATTGGCTCTAGGACAGCTGCTTGTGCAATCTTTAAATCTGTGTTCATAGAAACACCTCTTTTCTATTTCATCTTGCGACGATCTGCTAATGCGTGCGCTAGCGTCATTTCGTCTGCGTAATCTAGCATTCCACCTGATGGAAGACCATGTGCAATTCTAGTTACTAATACATTTGGATAACGAGATGTAATGAATTTATCTAAATACATTGCGGTTGTTTCACCATCAATTGTAATGTTGGTGCCTAAAATCACTTCTTCTGCTTCAGGTAGTCTTATAAGTAGTGACTCAATATTTAAGTCATTTGGCATAATTCCTTTACTTGAGGAAATCAAACCATTTAATACGTGATATGAGCCACGATATTCTGCTGTTTTTTCCATTGCGATAACATCTTTAGGGGACTGTACTACGAAAATCTGTTTTTGATTACGACTTTCATCACGACAGATTTCACATTCGTCTTTCTCAGAAAGATTTCCACATATCCTACAATGAGTTATCTTCTCATGAACATCATTTATTGCCTGCGCGAATTCTTTTGCCTCTTGAAGATTCATTTCCATAATAGAAAACGCATATCTTTCTGCAGTTTTTTCACCAACACCTGGCAAGAATTTTAAACGTTCAATCAATTGGGTTAAACTCTTTGGATACATTCTTTACATCCCCGGAAGATTTAAGCCGCTTGTGGCAGAGCCAAGTTTGTTTTCTCTATCTTGGAATGCCTTTTCAACCGCTTCATTTACAGCGATTAAAATTAAGTCTTGTAACATTTCTTTGTTATCTACAGACATAAGATCATCTGCGATTTCTACAGATTGCACTTCATTTCTTCCATTGACAACAACCTTAACACCATTTCCTCCAGCTTTGCCTTCGTACTCTGTTGCGTTAAGTTCTTCTTCAATTCTGCCAAGGTTGTCTTGCATCTGGCGAGCTTGTTCCATTAATTTCTGAATATCCATTTTTTATTCCTCTATTTCTAAAATTTCTGGGTTAAACATTGCTTTTACTTTATCTTCTGTTGATACTTCTTGTGGTTTTTCAATTGTGTATCGAACAATTGATTTTGGCTGTGGTAGATTACCTGCTTTCTTTAGTTCGATAAAATTAAGTGTTGCATCTTTCATTGCTTCATTTGTCGCAATATACAACATCTTATCAATACCTAAAGTTTCTTTTACAAATTGATATAACTCTTGATTCATCTTTGGTTCATTCATTCGATTTGCAAGCACTTTAGAATCAGTAGCTAGTACAACACAATCTAGTCCACTTGCAACAATTCTTGTCTCTTCAAGAAGTGCGGTATACTTCTTACTTTCCATATCAAATAAGCTATGAATTTTGTTGAACTTCTCATCATCTTCGAATTTAATTGCCTTTTGGCATTGCACAAGAAGTGTTAATATTTCTTCTACCGATAATTCATTAGAACTTATAGAAACCTTTGTCTTTACTGGCTCTACAGGCTTTTGTTCTTCCTTATTTTCCTTTGGCTGTTCTATAGGTTTCTCCTGTTCTTTTAGTTCTATTGTAGGAACAATATAACCAGTTTCTTTTGCTTGAACAGGTACTTCTACATGTTTTTCAACCGCTACCGTTTCTGTAGTAGGATGGATTGCTAGACCTAAACAAATTACTTCAAAACAACTTGCAGAAGATGTTGCAATTCTAAACTTATCTTTCGAATCAAACATCTTTTCAATTATATGCATGCATGTTTTTTGGTTTAATGTTTCTGATAAAGATTCTGCTTGCTCTTTTGTAATAAGTTTGAGCAAAGTATCTTTCTTTGTAGAATGGTAGATGACAACATCTTTTAGAATATCTATCATTCCATCTGTAAATTTTTGGAAGTCGATTCCTTGGTGTTCATACTTCTTAATTCTTGTTAGGATATCTTCTAAATTTCCTGCATGAATTGAATATATTAAGTTTATCTTCTCTTCAACAGATGCTAGTCCATAAATATGATCTACTTCCTCTGCTGTAATATGATCACTTGTATAGGATGCGCATTGATCCATAATACTTAAGGCATCACGCATACCACCATCACATAACACCGCAATATTTTCAGCTGCTTCTTCATCTAAGTAGATATTTTCTTTCTTTGCGATATCTAATAGATGATTTTTAATTTGATCTTTACGTAATTTCGTAAAGTCAAAGCGTTGGCATCTTGAAATGATTGTTGGTAGTAGCTTTTGTGGATCTGTTGTAGCTAGTACAAAGATAACATTTTCTGGTGGTTCTTCTAATGTCTTTAGTAATGCGCTAGATGCAGCACTGGAAAGCTGATGTACCTCATCGACAATATACACTTTATGATGACCTTGCATCGGTGCTAGCTTACTACGATCAATTAAATCACGGATATCTTCCACGTGAGTCTCATTCGCTGCGTTAATCTCAATAATATCTGGATGAGTTCCGTTATTTGCGGCTGTACAGTTATCACATTCTTCACATGGAGCCTTCTCTGGATGTTCACAGTTTACTGCTTTTGCCAGAAGTCTTGCCATTGTTGTCTTTCCTGTTCCTCTTGGACCACAGAAAAGATATGCGTGTCCTACTTTATGTTCACGCACTGCATTCTTAATTGATTGAACTATATACTCTTGCCCTACTACTTCTTCGAAGTTTGCAGAACGATATTTTTGATATAACGCTTGCTTTGACATTATTTTTCTCCCAGTATATTCATTATAACAAAATTCCTACATTCACATGTAGGAATTCACTGTATATTGGCTTTATTTTTCTGTTTTTTCTCTTTTGTGATTTCTCGTTTTTTGCGAAAGTAATTTGTTAGTATCTCACTACACTCTTTTTGGAGAATATTCCCAACTATATTTGGGCAATGATTGAGTCTATTTATCTTCTTTAAATCAATTACTGTCTCTAAACATCCACCTTTTGGATCTGTTGTTCCATAATATACGGTTCTTATACGAGAAAGGTTAATAATCCCTGTACACATCATACATGGTTCAAGTGTTACATATAAATCACAGTCATTCAGGCACCAGTTCCCCTTTACTTCTGCTGCCTTCTGGATAGTCATCATTTCAGCGTGTGCATATGCCTGGTTTAGTTGTTCTTTAAGATTATGTCCACGTGCAATAATTTCTCCATCACATACTATGATACATCCTACAGGCACTTCATCAATTTCTTCTGCTTTCCTAGCCTCTTCTAGAGCTAGTTCCATATATTCTTCGTGTGTATTCATAAAATAAAAGTGGCACACGCGATACAGGGACATCTATGGCTGCTGCCTTCCGGCCCTGACCAGGTTCAATGTATATATGCTGTGCCATGTATGATTATAGCAAATTTATCTTACTTGTCCAAGAGTGTATTTTAAAAGGATTGTTTCACGTGAAACAATCCTTTGTAATTTTAGAAACTCTTCTTCTTTGTTGGAGGAACAATCTTATCCTGTCCACCCATATATGGTCTAAGTGGCTCTGGAATATTAAGTGAACCATCCTCATTTAAGTTGTTTTCAACAAATGCAATTAACATACGTGGAGGAGCTACTACAGTGTTATTTAGTGTATGTGCAAAGTAGTTACCCTTTTCACCCTTGATACGGATTCCAAGTCTTCTAGCCTGTGCATCCCCTAGGTTAGAGCAACTTCCAACTTCGAAGTATTTCTTCTGACGTGGGGACCAAGCTTCAACGTCACAGCTCTTAACCTTAAGATCTGCTAAATCACCAGAGCAGCATTCCAAAGTTCTTACAGGAATATCTAATGAGCGGAAGAAGTCTACGCTATTCTGCCATAGTTTATCATACCATTCCATAGAATCTTCTGGCTTACATACTACTACCATTTCTTGTTTTTCGAATTGGTGTACACGGTAAAGACCTCTTTCTTCAATTCCGTGTGCACCAACTTCCTTACGGAAACATGGGCTATAAGATGTTAAAGCATATGGTAAATCTTCTTCTTTTAAAATTTGTCCCATGAAGCGACCAATCATTGAGTGCTCGGAAGTACCGATGAGATATAAATCTTCACCTTCAATCTTGTACATCATGTTCTGCATTTCTGCAAAACTCATAACACCTGTTACAACACTACTATGGATCATGAATGGAGGGATAAAGTATGTAAATCCTCTATTAATCATGAAATCTCTAGCATATGCAAGAATCGAAGAATGTAATCTAGCTACATCTCCTTGTAAGTAGTAGAAGCCATTACCAGATGTTCTACCTGCACTATCAATATCAATACCTGCAAGTTTCTCTAAGATATCTGTATGATATGGAATTTCAAATGAAGGAATCACTGGTTCGCCATATTTTTGAATTTCTACATTTTCTGAATCATCTTTTCCAATTGGAACTGAAGAATCAATGATATTAGGAATAACCATCATTCTATTCTTAATTTCTTCAGCAAGCTTTTCTTCCTTTACTTCTAAACTTTCTAGTTCGGCATCCATATCCTTTACAGATTGCTTAGCTTGTTCTGCAGCTTCAATATTCTTATCTCTCATATAGAGACCGATTTGCTTAGAAATCTTATTTCTTTCTCCACGTAAAGTATCTCCACGTGTTTTCGCTGCACGATATTCAGCATCCATACTCAATACTTCATCAACAAGTACTAACTTTTCATCTTGGAACTTCTTCTTGATATTTTCTTTAACAAGTTCTGGATTTTCTCGAATTAGATTAATATCTATCATAATTTACCTCTCCTCTAAAAATAAAAAAGCATCATCCATCAAAGGGACGATGTCAACGCGGTGCCACCCTTTTTGTTAAATTGTTTCACGTGAAACAATTTAACCACTTCATTTGTGATAACGGGACAACCGGAAAGTATTAGTTTCACTCAAGAGCGGATTCATACATCACAATGGCAACTCACATCATCCGTTACCTTTCTGAAAATGCTTTTGTACTACTATTCTCTATCGACGTTTTTATAAAATTATTTAATCATCTTGATAGAAATTTGTCAATGTTACAAAACAGTGATATATTTAAGGTGATTAAACAACATAGTTGTTTTAATAATAAGGAGAATAGGTATGGCAAAAAAGTCGCAGTACAAACAGAAGTTAGAGTATAACAACAACTACAACAGAAACAACTACCGCTCATTCTCAGTCCGCTTTAACAATAAAGTTGAGAAAACAGTTATCGCTTGGCTTGAAGCTAAAGAATCTGTAAAGGGTTACTTATGTGAACTAATTCTTGCAGATATGGAAAAGAATGGAAAGAAGACTGCCACAAAGAAAGTAACAAAGAAGGCGCCAGTAAAGGCTGAAAAGAAAATTGCCAAGAAAACTACTCCGGCTAAAAAAGTCGCAAAACCAGTAGCTAAGAAGGCTGTTGCTAAGCCAGTTGCTAAACCTGCTGCAAAGAAAGTTACTAAAAAGACAGTCGCAAAACCAGTAACTACAAAGAAAGCAACAAAAAAGGCTCCAGTAACAAAGAAAGCTGCTAAACCAGCAAAGAAGACTACTAAGAAAAAGTAGTCTCTAAATAAAACTTCTGCATTTCGCTACGGAAGTTTTTTATTTTTGTATAAGAAAAGACAGAGTGTTTTAGTTACTCTGTCTTGTTTTTTATTCCTCTGAATCAGAATTTGTTACTTCTTCCTCATCGTTTTCAATGATGTCATCTTCATCATCCGATGTTTCTTCAAAGGCACCTTCATCTAATACTTCATTATGAGAGATATCTACAACTTCTGAATCTTCCTCAGGTTCAAGGATTGCTACAGATGAAACAATATCATCCTTCACATTGATAACCTTTACACCTTGTGCAGAACGGCTATATACAGATACCTGGTTTAGAGAGATACGGATCACAATACCACCAGCAGTCATAATCATGCAGTCTTCATCGCCTCTTACAGCACGCATACATACAAGTTTGCCTGACTTCTCTGTAACATTTACCGTCTTAACACCACGTGCACCACGGCGTGTCATACGATAATCCTCTAGAGATGACTTCTTACCAAATCCATTTTCTGTAATTGTTAAGATATATTCACCTTCAAGATTTGTAGCTAGACCGATGACATAACCACCATCAACATTAAATCCCTTTACACCACGTGCCGTACGTCCTAGAGGACGAACTGTATTTTCAAGGAAACGAACAGCCTTACCATTTGAACCTGCAATGATGATTTCCGCATTACCATCTGTACTTCTTACAAATGCAAGTTCATCATCTTCATTTAGCTTAATCGCAATCTTACCATTCTTATTGATGTTTTCATATTCATCAAATGTAGTACGTTTGATAATACCTTGCTTTGTAACGAAGAATAAGAACTTAGAATCATGATCCTTGCTATATGGTACAAGAGCACGAATATTTTCAGTCTTATCCATACTGATTAAGTTGATAGCAGGAATACCCTTACTTGTTCTACTGAATTCAGGTACGTTATATCCCTTGATACGATATACCTTACCCTTATCCGTAAATACTAATAAGTGATCATGCGTAGACATACTGATAAACTGATCAATAATGTCATCCTTATGGAGTTCCATACCCTTGATACCCTTACCACCACGGTTTTGTACGTGATAAGTATCGGTTGTAAGACGCTTAATATATCCGTTTGAAGATAATGTAATAATGATATTTTCAACTGGAATCAAGTCTTCATCTTCAACATCAGCGATTGCGTCAATAATCTCACTTCGACGTGGATCATTAAATTTCGCTTTCACTTCACTCAATTCATCACGAATAATTTGTAATACTCTTGCATGGTTAGAAAGAATATCCTGGAAATCCGCAATCTTTATTAATAAATCTTGATATTCATTTTCAATCTTTTCACGTTCAAGACCTGTTAATCTTCTAAACTGCATGTCTAGGATTGCTTTTGCTTGAATTTCATCTAATCCAAAGCCTTCCATCAAACGTGGCATCGCTTCATTAGGATCACGTGAATCACGAATTGTATGAATAATCGCATCGAGATTATCAACCGCAATACGTAAACCTTCTAAAATATGTGCACGATCTTGGGCTTTCTTTAAATCAAACTGTGTACGACGTACGATTACTTCATCTTGGAATGCAATATATCCCTTTAGAAGATCAATCATACTCGCTTGACGAGGAACACCGTTGAATAATACAACATTATTTACACCAAAGTTCGATTGTAGAGGTGTAGAACGATATAACTGATTTAACATGACATCTGGTTGGATATCCTTACGTAATTCAATTACAACACGGATACCATCCATATTAGATTCATCACGTAAGTCAGTAATACCTTCGATTACTTTATCTCTAACTAGAGTTGCAATTCTTTCTACCAAGCTAGCTTTATTTACCATGTAAGGTAATTCATAGACTACGATACGAGATTTGCCATTTGGCATTTCTTCAATCTTTGTCTTAGCACGCATGATAACTGATCCACGACCAGTTTCAAATGCCTGGCGGATACCTGATCTACCTAAAATATATGCACCAGTAGGAAAGTCAGGGCCCTTCATGTAATTCATGAGTTCAGTCGCTGTAATTTCTGGGTTATCCATAACCGCAAAAATACCATCAATTGTTTCTCCTAAGTTATGTGGCGCAACGTTGGTTGCCATACCTACCGCAATACCAGAAGAACCATTTACAATTAAGTTTGGATATCGTGATGGTAGAACTGTAGGTTCTTTTTCTTGACCATCATAGTTATCAACCATATCAACTGTATCTTTTTCAAGATCACGTAACATTTCTACCGCAATCTTAGACATACGTGCTTCGGTATAACGCATCGCAGCTGGATCATCACCATCCATCGAACCAAAGTTACCATGTCCATCAACTAATACAGTTCTCATATTCCATGGTTGTGCTAAATAAACTAATGCACCATAGATAGAAGAGTCACCGTGAGGGTGATATTTACCCATCGTATCACCAACAATACGTGCACTCTTACGATATGCCTTGTCAGGTCCGATGTTCATTTCATGCATGGAGTAAAGAATTCTTCTCTGTACAGGTTTTAGACCATCACGTACATCTGGTAATGCACGTGATACAATAACTGACATCGAATACTCTAAGAAGTCACGACGAATTTCTTTTGTTAATTCTGTTTCTGTAATATGTCCAGGATCAAAATTACTTTCGTCAAATTCCATAAAATCATCTAAAGCCATTGTAATTTATCTCCTTTCTTAAATATCCAAGTTTTCCGCAAAGTGAGCGTTTTCTACAATAAAGTTCTTACGTGGTTCAACTTCTTCACCCATCAACATTGTAAAGTTATAGTCTGCCGCTTCCGCGTCACCTACTGCAACTCGAATCAATGTACGATTCTTAGGATCCATTGTTGTTTCCCACAACTGTTCAGGATTCATTTCACCTAATCCCTTATAACGTTGAATACTGAGACGATCACCCAGTTCACGTTTAACTTCTTCTAACTGGTTATCTGTATATGCATAACGCACTGTCTGACCTTTTTGAACCTTATAAAGTGGTGGTTGTGCAATATAGATATAACCTTGTTCCAATAATGGACGTAAATAACGATAGAAGAATGTTAATAATAATGTACGAATATGAGCACCATCGACGTCGGCATCGGTCATGATAACAATCTTATGATAGCGCAACTTCTCAAGATCAATTTCATCACTCACACCACATCCAAATGCTGTAATCATTGAACGAATTTCTGCATTTTCATAAATGCGAGACTGTCTAGCCTTTTCTACGTTAAGTATCTTACCTCTTAACGGTAGAATTGCCTGGAAGTGTGAATCTCTTCCTTGTTTTGCGGAACCACCGGCTGACTGTCCCTCGACGATATAGATTTCACAGATAGACGCATCCTTAGATGAGCAGTCTGCTAACTTACCAGGAAGTGGACTAACTTCTAAAGCACTCTTTCTTCTTGTTAATTCACGAGCCTTCTTAGCTGCCATACGTGCTTGTGAAGCTAACGCAACCTTTTCTAAGATAGCTTTTGCTTCATCAGGATTTTCCATCAGATAACGCTCTAATTGTGTACCAAAGATATCAGAAACAATCTTACGTACTTCAGAGTTACCTAATTTTGTCTTTGTTTGTCCTTCATACTGAGGATCAGGATGTTTAACGCTAATAACAGCTGTTAAACCCTCACGACAGTCATCTGTCGTTAAATTATCATCCTTGTCCTTTAAGAAGCCAATTTCGCGAGCATACTTATTAATAACACGGTTTAATGCAAGACGGAAACCTTCTTCATGTGTACCACCTTCACCTGTGTTGATATTATTACAGAAAGTATAAATATTAGGATTATAACCATCATTATACTGACAAGCTACTTCTACCTGAATATTATTTTCATAACCTTCACTATAAATAATTTCATGATTTACAACATCACGATTACGATTCAAGAATTCAATATATTGTTTTAAACCACCATCAAACTTAAATACATAATGACGCTTTGATTCATCTTCTTCACGTAAATCATTAAATTTCAAACAGATACTCTTATTTAAGAATGCTAATTGACGTAAACGATCACGTAATATTTCATGTTCATATACAACTGTTTCAGTAAAGATTGTAGGATCAGCTTTGAAACGTACTGTAGAACCATGCTTATCTGCAGGACATGTTCCCTTTTCTACAAGTGTTCCAACTGGATGGCCACCATTTTCAAAACGAATAAAATATTCTTTTCCACCATTAAATACAGTTACTTCTAACCAACTACTTAATGCATTAACAACTGACGCACCTACACCATGTAAACCACCAGATACTTTATAAGCACCACCGCCAAATTTACCACCAGCGTGCAAGACAGTAAAGATTGTCTCGATTGTAGACTTACCTGTCTTTTCATGAATACCTGTAGGCATACCACGGCCATCATCTTCAACACTAATAATGTTGTCTTTATCAACAGTTACAGTAACCGTTGAAGCATAGCCAGCCATAGCTTCATCAATACCATTATCAACAATTTCCCAAACAAGGTGATGTAAACCTTTTGAAGAAGTTGATGCAATATACATACCTGGTCTTTTACGTACAGCTTCCAATCCATCTAGGACCTGAATATCAGAGTCGTTATAAGTATGTGTAACTTTCATATCCATTTCTTGTCCTAATACAAGTTCACTGTTTTCAGATACTTCAGTTACCTGCTCTAATTTATCGCTCATTACTTACCTCCTGTAAGTGGAAAGATTTTTCCACCTTCTATACGAAATTCCGTCATGTCTGCATGTTTCAAAAAATCAGGAATTTCAGTCGTCGTGATAATACATTGAAAATCAAGCTGTACCATCTGTAATAACTTCTTTTGACGACTATAATCTAATTCACTTAATACATCATCCAAAAGTAGAATTGGTTGTTTCTTCGTCATTAGCTTAATATAATTTAATAAAGCTAATTTAAATGACAACATTGTCATTCTTTTTTGACCTTGACTTGCAAAGTAAATCAAATTTTGATCATCCATCTTAAATATCAAGTCATCTAAATGAATACCAACTTTCGTAATATGATATTCAATATCTTTCTGACGTGATTCTCTATGAATTTCTAGAATCTTCTCTTCTAATTTTTCTATATTCTCAACGAAAGTTTTATACGTAACTTCAAGCTTAATTTGACTACCTGATAACTCCTGATAAATCTTAGAAATCACAGATTGAATCTCTTCAATAAACTTTCTTCTTTCACGAATAATATAAGCTTCTACTTTAGACATTTGTTCATCTAAAATATCTAAATAATTGAAATCAATTTTTTCACTCTTTAATAAAGCATTTCTATCTTTTAAAAATATTTGAAATTGATTTAATGATAATAGATATTTCGTAGAAACTTTCGTGATTTCTTGGTTCATCACACGTCTTCTCTCTTTTGGCTGATCATTAAAAATTCTAAGATCATCTGGTGAGAATAAAACAACATTTAATAAACCAATGAATTCACTACTCTTTTTGAGTGGTCTTTTATGAATCATCAGAGTTTTTCCATTCGGATGAATGATAACTTCTATATCTTTTTCATCTGTATCCACAAATCTACAATCAATTCCCGCAAACATTTCATCGTTACGAATCAATTTTTTATCATCAACGATACGATGTGAACGTGTTAATGAAAGATAAACTAAACTCTCTAATAGATTTGTCTTTCCCTGTGCATTTTCACCCGTGATTAAATTGATACTTGGATTAAACTCTATATATGCATTTTCATAATTTCTAAAATTTCTTAATTGAATATTTTTGATATACATTAGAAAACCACATAAGTCTTTCCTTCAATTTTTACTTTGTCGCCTGGATAGAGTTTTCTACCTCTACGATTCTCTTTTTCACCATTCACAACAATATCCATTTCCTTAATTCTTAGCTTTGCCTCACCACCAGTGGAAACAATACCAGAGAGTTTCATAAATTGCTGTAAAGTAATGTATTCTGTTGTGATTTTTTCCATCCTAAACTCCTTCATAAAAACCTTAAAAAAACTATAATAATTATATCATAAAAACCATAAAAAATCCTTTATACAAAGGCATTTATGAACATTATTTATATCAAAAAAATAAACCTAAAATTACTATAATTTTTTGAAAAAAGACTGTTAATTTTCTTTTATTTATATCTCAATTTTAAAGGATTAGAAATATATGACATTTATTCTATATAATTAAAATATCAAAAAGGAGATCTTCTTAAATGAATATAAAAACTGAATTTTTAAAAATTATGGCTGAACAAACAGAGATAGCCTTAGCAACTTCTATAAATAATGTTCCAAATGTAAGAATAGTAAATTTTTATTTTGATTCAGATGAAAATATACTTTACTTTTCATCTTTTAAAGGAAATGACAAAGTAAAAGAAATCGAATCAAATCCATACGTGGCATTTACAACAATTCCTCACTCAGGAAATGAACATGTCAAAGCTAAAGGAACAGTTAAACAAAGTTCTAAAACTATTTTTGATGTTGCTGATCAATTTATTGCTAAAATTCCAAATTATAAAAATACTATAGAGTTTGCAGGTAAATCATTGATACTATTTGAATTAAAATTTGATACAGCTATCGTTACAATAGATTTACATACAATTAAAACATTAAAACTATAAAATATTACAAGCATAAAAAAAAGACTGTACAATCTATTCAAATATTTTTCTATAGATTTCACAGTCTGTAAATTATTTTAATTATGATGATAAATATCTTAATCTAATGAGAAAATATCCTCTACATGCATCTTCAATAATTTTGCAATCTTCATTGCAAGTTCAAGTGTAGGATTATATTTATCATTTTCTATCGCTATAATTGTTTGTCTACTTACATCTAACATTTTCGCCATATCTTCTTGTCGTAATCCTGCGGCTTTTCTTAATTGTTTAATTTTATTTTTCATATTTTACGCCTTCTTAAAGAAATATATTCCAACAGCTAATACGACTACAATAACTACAACAGCAGTAATAATGGATTGTAAAACTTTATTTGGTTCTTTATATTCTTCATCACCATCAATCATGGCATGTTTCATTGCCATTTGTGAGAATCCTTGAACACATAAGGATAAACATAGAATAAAACAAGGAATCATCTCAAGTTTTACTCCATTTACAATCTTCTGGTAGATATTGAATAAAGTCCATCCAGATAGAGATAATAGTGCAAATTTATAACCCCATGCTTGTGATTGTAGTTGGATATTTTTATCCATTTCATCTAATTTTTTCATATTATTTTTTCTCCTTTTAATGATAGAAAGCTTTCTTATATTTTGTAAAGTTCTCTTTACATTTTCATTATAATTTATTGAATTATAATGTCAATACTTCTTTACATTATATTTTTATTAAATACATAAAAAAACCAAGAGAATATTATCATTGAAATAATTTCTCTTGAAATAAATAGAATATTGAATTAGTTATAAGTTCTAACTGGAAGAACAAGTTGTAAGATAGTTGGATCTTCTTCACTGCTAAGAATAAATGGTCTCATTTCACCTACAAATTCAATCTTTAACTTATCTCCTCTAATTGATCTTGCAGCTTCCATAACATAGTTACCTGAGAAACTAATATCAAGAGGTTCACCTGTAAATGTACCAACCAATGTTTCATGGGATTCACCAATTTCTTGGCTCTTATTTGTTAGAACAATTTCTTCTGTAGAACATTGTAGACGGTTAATTGTCATATTATCTGTCTTAATGAAAGTTGTACGGTCAATTGCGTGAATCAAATCACTACGACTAATTTCTAATGTGTATTTAAATTCTCTAGGAATTAAACGATCTGTTTCAGGATATCCACCATCTAATAATCTTGTTTGTAAAATCATATCTTCATTTACAAACTGTGCTTTTTTATCATTTAAGAAGATTTGAATTTCACTATCATCACCAAGCATTGTAGCCTTTACTTCATTTAAAGACTTAGAAGGAATTGTTACATTAAAGCTATCAGAACTTGTAAATGGAATTGTCTTCTTTGCTAGACGATAAGAGTCAGTCGCTGTACAACATAATATATTATTTGCAAGATGGAAATTAACACCAGTTAATACAGGTTTTGTTTCCTTTATAGATGTCGCAAATGTTGTTTGTTCAATAATATCAGACATAACACTTGAAGAAATCACAACAGAGTTTGCAGGCTTAGAAAAATCAATTGTTGGATAATCATGTGGATTCATACCATTAATTTTAAATACAGCTGAATTACCAGAGAATTTTGTAAGAGATCCATCAATGATTTCAACATGAATTTCTTCACTGTCAATCTTACGTACGATTTCTAATAAGTATTTAGATTCAATTAAAATTGATCCTTCTTCTAAGATATTTAATTTATTCTTCTCATTTGCAGTGATTGTACGCTGAATAGAAATATCCGCATCACTACCAGTTACTACTATAGATTGATTTTTAACTTCAATCTTTAATCCTCTTAAAGATGTCTGTGGAGAATTTGGTGAGATAGCTCTAGATACTAACTGTAATGTGTTATAAAATTCTGTTTTGGAAATTGTTAAATTCATATTTTTTCTCCCGTGTATTTAAAGTATTTTAAGTATTTATTCTTATTAAGTATGTGGATAATGTGGAAAACTCTTAGAAAGCCTTTAATTACTATACTATTTTAGCATTGTAACATGTTATTTTACAGTGGATAAAATTGTGAATAACTTAAGCTTTTAAGTAATCTTCAATTTCTTTTACTGCTGCAGACATTGCCTTATCCTTAGCAATTTGTGATTCAACTTTTGTACATGCACTAATGATAGTGGAATGATCTCTACCACCAAATTCTTCACCAATCTTAATATAAGAAATATCAAGTAATTTACGACATAAATAAATAGAAATATGACGTGCATTTGCAATATTCTTTGTACGTGTTTTTGAAGTAACTTGTTGTCTTGTTAAGCCATAATAATCTGCGACAACTTTGATAATTTTCTTTGGAGATAAACCAGTCTTATCAGAAACAACAGACTGATTCTTTAATGCATTCATAATCGTATCAAAACGAATACATCCTCCATCTGGTTGGAATTGAATTGCATAGAATAATACACGATTCCAAGCACCTTCTAAATCTCTGACATTTCCTGAAAAGTTAGACGCAATATAATTTAATCCATCTTTATCAACATCTTCGATGGAATAACTACTAGATTTAATCTTCATCTGAAGAATTGCTAGAGATGTTTCAAATTCAGGTGAATCGATACCTACAGATAAACCGCTGGAGAAGCGACTAATTAAGCGCTCTTCAAGACCTTTAATTTCCTTTGGTAAACGATCAGATGCAATACAAATTTGCTTACGGTTATTTACTAATTCATTATAAATTGTGAAGAATACTTCATGCGATTTTTCTTTACCAGCTAAGAATTGAATATCATCAACAAGTAACAAATCAACTGAATACATGTATTGTTTAAATTCATCAATTTTATTATTTCTGATAGCATTTACAACAGTTTCAACAAACTTTAGAGATTCTGTATAATAAACCTTCTTTGTAGGATCTTCTTTTAATACATAATTGGCAATCGACATTAATAAATGTGTTTTACCTAAACCAGAATTACCATAGATAAATAAAGGGTTAAAGAACTTACCAGGGCTCATTGCACAAGCTAATGCAGCAGCATGACTCTCTCTATTACAGTCACCAACAACGAAATTATCAAAATTACGATCTTTTTGAATTGGTAAAGAGACAAAGTCACTTGTATCGATTTTAGAAATAGGTGTTGTTACTACTTTATTGATTGTTAATTCATTCTTTAAAAGCACTTCTACAATGAAATTGTGATCAACATTTAAAATATCAATAAAAGAAGCTTCAATTTCTTTATTTTGACTCTGTAAAATTTGTTTATTAATAATAGATGGCGCAACAATAATTACTTTTTCATCTGTGATTGCATACAAAAAACAAGGTTTAAAAAAATTATTAATTATAACAATATCAACTAGTTGGTTATTACTCAAATATTGAAGAAGTTTTTCCCAGACTTCCTTCAAATATTGTTCATTCCTGTACTCCATAAAAAAATCCCCTTTATTAAGTCGCACTATTATTTTAAGACTCAATTGTGGATAAATCCATAGTTAAAATGTTGATAATTTTTTTATCCACAACTAGATAATTTAGAAAATATAGTACAGATATGATATATAGAGGTTTTCCACAGTTTTCCACAAAATTTGATGTGGATAAAAATGTGGAGAAGTTATAAACATTGTTGATAAGTATAAAAATCGTGGATAACTTTTCTAAAAAATAGGTTATACACAGAATAGTGTTTATAAAATAATACGATAAATAAAGGATTATTTAAACTTTTCAACAGTTATCCACAATTGTGGATAACTACTCATTGTGGGATGTGAATAAGCTGTTGATAACCTAATACTATATACATTTAAATACATAGTTATCCCCAATAAATAATATAAAAATGATTGCATTTTATACAATTCGTAATATATTGAAATTAGAAAGGATATATTTAGGGAAAAAGTATGAAAACTTACTTTAATTGGATCGTTGTCAAAGATAAAAAACAGTATCTTTGGTTACTAGCGTTACCATTAGGCTTACTGAAAGCAATTCTCTTTGATATCCACGATTCACAAATGTTTAATCGTCTCTTCGAGACAGTAATGGCTGTGATGGTTTGTGTTTATTTCTTTATTCGTTTTAATTCTTATTCACAATTCTTTAATCCAGATCATCCTAAACCAACTGATGTAAAGTAAAAAGTCCCTGTGTACAATGAAGTACACAGGGATTATTTCATTATTTAATGTTTAATACATGTTCCTTTGCATGAATTAAATCAGTAATCATATGACAATACGGAGTAGAAATGCCTAAGGCATCACCCTTTTTAGCGACTGCACCATTAATGTAGTCAATTTCAGTTGGACGATGATTTTGGATGAGATCTTGATGCATTGATGGATAATGTGCAGCTGCTGCTACAGATGTCTTCATGACATAGTCTTTAATTGCTTGTTCATCTAATTTAACACCTGTGGCTTCACCAACCATTACAAATTCGTGAATAATTGTATCTACGACACGAATAGCTTCTTCACTTGCGAAGAATTCACCAATTGTACAATCAAGTAATGCACAAGTAGAGTTCATTGTGCCATTGACACAAGCCTTACGCCAAATAGATGGTAATACATCTTCATCATAGGTAACATTTAGACCTGCTTGATTTAATACTTCAACAATCTTCTTAGCAGCTTCTTCACCACTCTTATCGATTGATTGTAAGTTCACAGAACCTTTACCGATGAGTTTTGCTACACCTGGACCCTTTAATCCAGCTGTCCATACAGTAACACCCATCAAGATATTTTCTTCAGGGATGTATTGTTTAATCACATCTTCGTGACCTAGGCCATTTAATAAACAAAGTACTTTTGTATTCTTACCAATAATCTGCTTGATATTTTGTAACATTGTTGGTAATTGCATAGCCTTTGTAAATAGGATAATTAATTCAGCTTCTTTTGTAGCTTCTGTTGGTTCCATGATAGTCATCTTGACACAATCCTCTGTATCACCAACAATCTTTAAGCCATCATTTTTAATTGCTTGAATATGATCTTTCCACATATCCAATAAAATAACTTCATTTCCTGCTTTATGTAATTGATAGCCAAAGCGGCAACCCATTGCGCCTGCACCTGCGATATAAATAAACATATTATTTTTTCTCCTTTATCCTTTGAATGTAAAGATTTCTTTCTTATAAAGATGTAATACATCACAACATACTTTATTTACAATAAATCCAACTACAAATGGCACAACAATCCAGGCAACTAACATAATCACAACATTGATATTTCCTGCATTGAGTGCTGCTAATGGGGATACAAGTCCTACAAATCCAAATCCTGCTGATGCTGGAGTACCAACCATCTGGAAGATAGGAACACTGAGAGAACTAATTGCGGCTGTAATCGCAACTGGCAAACCAATAATAGGATTTGTTAGGAAGTTAGGCATCATCATCTTCATCGCCCCTAAACCAATCGCAATAGGAACACCAGGCTTATTAACTCTTGCACATGCCCATACAAGTAAAGCAGCAGCAGAAGCTACACCCATACCTGCAGCAGCAGATGAAATACCAGTTAAACCAATTGCTAAACCAATCGCAACGGTAGATAGTGGACTAATGATAATGAGTGAGAATGACATCGCAATTAAGATACTCATCAAAATTGGTTGTAATGTTGTAAATGAATTGATTCCCTGTCCAATTAGAGAAGTAATCATAGAAACGTATGGAAGTGTTAAAGTACCTACCCAACCTACACCTGTTCCAACAATAATTGGAAGGAATACAAGGTTAAGAGAACCTAGTTTAGCGCTGATCAAACGAATGACAAGAATTGCTAGAGCTGCTGTTAACATCGTATTAATAACATCGCCAATTCCTGCTAAACGGAAGATGTTAGTAACATTTCCATCCATCGTTACTTCAACGAATTTCCAAGCTCCAGAACCAATATAAGCTGCACCACCAACACAGGAAGATTGAATTGGATTTAACTTAAACTGCATTGAAATTAAATAACCAGCCATTAATGGTGTAAAGTATTGGAATACTTGAACGATGTGTAACCAATTCGCAAATAATGGATTTGAAGCGAATGGTTTTAAGAATGTTGCGAGAATTGCGTTAGGAATTAACGCTACAACAATTGCAATTGTTGCGCCATTTAAGACCTTTAAAATGAATGAACCTACTGTCTCCTTTTGCGTTTCAGACATAAAATTTTATCTCCTTTTTAAAAGTAAATCATATGGAATTATCATAGGTATCACCGGTAAATACTTGTGATTAATTTCACTATTATAATTATAAACCTATCATTTTTTTCAAACAAGTAATAAGTATTTCACTTTATGAAATTTTATATACGACAATAAAAAAAAGAACTCCTTTTAAGGAATTCTTATTCAGACATATTTGGAATTTCTTCCTTTGGTTCATCAGAAACATAACGAATGCAGATGTGTCTGTAACTACCTTCACCCTCTGATTCTGTCTTGATGTTATGCCAATCACCTAATACCTTATGAATCACTTTTCTTTCGTCATTTGGCATTGGATCAAGTTCTACATCAACCTTTGAACGTTGTACTTGTTTTGCAATACGTTTTGCCATAGAACGGATCTTGTAATAGCGCTCTTCTTTGTAGTGGTTGATATCAATCAATACATCAATACGCTTTTCAAATTCAGAATTTACAGCAGCACGTAATACTGTATTAAACGCAGCTAATGTCTTACCCATCTTACCGATGAGAATAGCGTTGTTATCGGAATTTAGATTGATGACATAACTATCATCTAATTCTTCTAAAGCTACCTCAATATCTAAATCGATATGTGTAAAGAATTCACCTAAGTAGTCAAAGATAAATTCCTTAACATCTTCAGCACAGAATACCTTTGCGGATACAGAATTACCAATTCCTAATAATCCCTTTTTTTCTTCCACAACTGTATATTCTAATTCATCGATTGTAACTCCCTTTTCTTCAGCAGCATTTTGTAGAAGTTCTTCAAGTGTTTTTGCAGTATAAATTTGCATTATCTTAAGCCTTCTTTCTGTGAATTGTTCTCCATGATATTTTGGACAATAATTGTCTTAATAATATCTACGATATTACGGATGAACCAGAATAAGGACATACCTGATTGCCACATTAAACCGAATGCGAGTACCATAACAATCATGTACATCTGCATCATCATGTTCTGATTATTTGTAGGTTCTGGCTTGCGATGATGCTTGGCAGCTTCAGCCGCAGCCTTCTTCTTTTGGAAGTACATTGGTAATAATACTAATACTACCTGTGTAATAGCCATTAATAAGAACAAGATGATATATGGTAATCCACTGAGATCACCCTTAAATAATAAACCAAATGCTTCGCTAGGCTTAACCTGTAAGTTCATTCCTAAGAATGTACCATTTACAACGGCTTCTGCACGCTGGATAGCCATGAACATTGCCATGATGATAGGTAACTGAATGAACTGTACTAACATCATAGAACCAGGGTTAACGTCATACTTCTTCATTAACTGCTGTTGTTCTTGAGCCATACGCATCTTAGATGCTTGATCGTCACGGCCTTCATATTTACGTTGAATCTTGTTTAATTCAGGCTGTAACATCTGCATTCTTTGCATACCCATCTGGGATTTTAATGTAAAGACTGCAAGTAAACCATTCACAACCGCAGTAACGACAGCGATTGCACCACCAACAGTGATAATTGGTGCTAAGTGGTTAAGTACCCAGCTTAGTGGCCAAACAAATAATGCATTAAACCAGTTTTCAGACTGGAAGATATCTCCAAAAGTTGTTGTGTTGGAAATCAAAATAATGTGACCATTAGCATCCTTTGGAGCTGTACAACCAGTAGCTGTTACTACGATTGTCACAATTGCCATTAAGGCAAGTAGTTTCTTTGTACGAGGGGTAAACTTCATATTTTCTCCTTATGTTTCAACTATTTAATTTTAGCCTTTATTAATAGTTTTTCCAAGTTATTTTTATTCTCCTCATAGCTAAAAGAAGAATAGTTAAAGCGAATAATCAAGACCATGTCATGATTTGTATTTTTAAAATCAATTAATTCATGACACATCATACGAACCTGACGTTTATATAGATTGCGATGTACGGCATTTCCTAGCTTCTTTGAAACAGAAATACCAATACGTGCCTCATCACTTTCTTTTTGGCCATAATAGATGACAAAAGATTGATTGACAATCTTTGCCCCCTTTTTGATCATGGATTGAAATTCTTCCGCTTTTTTAATTCGATTCTTTACTTTCATCTCTAACCTCTACAGTAAGAAAAAAACCACCAATGGTGGCTTCTTAAGCAGATAAGACCTTTCTTCCCTTAGCTCTACGTCTGTTGATAACTTTACGTCCACCCACAGTAGCCATACGGGCTCTAAAGCCGTGTGTAGCTTTATTCTTTTTCTTGCTTGGTTGGTATGTTCTCTTCATTCATGCCACCTCCAAATTACTATATATTGAACATATGCTCATAAATAATACTTTTTGCAGTGAAAAATGTCAACGCCAGAATGAAAATAGATGAAAAAGAATTATAGAATCTCACCCACAATTAAAAAACAAAGTAGAGTTTTTCTACTTTGTTATCTGATAAAATTCTTCAAATGTTAAATCAGCGCCACCTTGTTCATACATTGCACTAGAAACATCTGTTCCAACATAGCGATAATGCCATGGCATATAGCTATATCCTGTAATATCCTGCTTCTTATCAGGATAACGTAGGATAAATCCATAATTATGCGCATTTTCATATAACCACTTACCAGCAGGTGTATTTGCGAAGTCAACAGAACTTGTACCAGTCGCTGTATCTGTAAAGTCGAGTGCTAAACCTGTTTGATTTTCACTATAACCAGCTTTGGCTGTTGTATCAGAGGCTTCTTTTTCACCTAACTTACTAACACGGTCTTCATAAAGTGTCTGCTGTTCATCATAAGAGCGGTATCCAGCTGTAACATAAAGTTTAATACCTGCAGCTTCTGCAGCGGAAATCATAGATTTAGCCGCATCACCAGCGTCCTGACGAATTTGAATTACATCTGCAGTACTCTGTAAATACGGAGAAGCTAGATTTGCAGGAACGAAGTCACGTGAAAGTGAGTGATTTTTATCAACCAATACCGTAACACTGTTAGGATCTGTCAAATGGGCTGGTAAAGCAGATGCAGTTGGCTCTACTGTTGAAGCAGTTGCCGTAGGCTCTGGAGTAGGTGTTGTCTTCTTTAATAATTCTGGATGACTATTGACGTAGAGAGCTACGCAGAATAAGCATACAGATACTAATAGTAAGAATTTAAGCAGTGTAGGAACACTGAGAAATCTCGTTTTTATCTTCTTTTCGTTTTCCATAACGTTTTTTCCTTTATATATAAATACATTAAATAATGTATAGGTATTTTACCATATAACAAATGATTCGCAAATTTTGAACAACTCTAGGATATTTCTGTATAATATATAGATAAGTACGGGAGGGAAAAATATGAACCCAGCAAGATTTGTAACATTCGCAATGTATTTTGCAATGGCATATTTAATTATTAAGATTTTTATATCTTCAAAGCGTAATGGAAAAAACAAGATGATTATTGATGCGGTGCGCTTAATCAATGAGAAGGAGATGTTCTTTAATCGCGTTGATCAATTAATTTCAACAGTAAATGATCCAGAATTTGCCAATAAAGGACGTGTACTAAAACTTTGGGGATGTGCATATCACCAAGACTTTCATGAATTTGATACTACATTACAAGAACTAGATATCGATTCTTTAATTGAAGATAAGAAGGGTGTTAAGTCAATCGACACAAACGAAGATTCATTCTTCTATTTATATCTAGCAATTCCAAATGTATTACATCATATTGGTAGAGATGATTTACGTACAACCATGCATGCAAAGTTACAACCATACGAAGAATTATTAGGTAATCAACTTACGAAGGCATTATCAGATCAGTTTGATAAGTATTATGATTCTGTAGATGACCGTGGTCAGACATTCTTTGAAAAGTTACTAGAAGGTGACTATGAAGGATATATCTATTCTAAAACGATGATTGGTATTTATAAGAATCTCGCAAATGCTACACTTTATAAGATTTATCAAGACCAAGCAAAGTTTGATCAACAAGAAGAACTAAAACCAATGCTAGAACAATTTGCCCAAACAGGTGTTGGTAAGAGATGGATTCAAAGTTTAGATATTACTTTAGATAACACTACAGAAGAAGCTGTTGAAACAGAAGTTGTAGAAAACAAGAAGTCTCATTCTGAAGAAAATCTATCTGAAACGATGGTATTGGAGAAATTAACAGACAGCGATATCGAAAAGTTAGATCAGAAACCATCTGAAAATCTATCTGAGACTATGGTTCTAGAGAGATTAACAGATGCGGATTTAGAAGAAAAGGATAACAAGTAATGAAGTTAATTGCAGGTTTAGGAAACCCTGGCAAGGAATACGAAAAGACAAGACATAACAGTGGATTTCTAGCTGTGGATAAGTTAGCTGAAAAACTAGGAACTTCCATTACATCAGAAAAGTGGAATGCACTGATCGCTAGCGTTAGAATCAATGGTGAACAAGTAACACTCATGAAACCACTGACTTATATGAATGAATCAGGTAGTGCAATTTCACAAGCGGTGAAGTTCTATAAGTTACAGCCAGAGGATATTCTAATCTTACATGATGATATGGATATTCCAGTTGGTGCTTTACGCATTCGTAAAAATGGCTCTGGTGGTGGACAAAAGGGTATGAAATCGATTATCAATGCACTAGGAACAGACCAAATTGCACGTGTACGAATTGGTGTCGGTCATAGTGAGCCAGGTAATCATGCGAAGGTTCCTGATTGGGTATTATCCCCAGTTCCAAAGGCAGAACGTGAAGAGTTTGAACGTATCATCTCTATCGCTGCTGATGCGGCAGAAGCCTGGGCTAATGAACCTTTAGATAAAGTGATGAACAAATACAACATCAAAGAAAAGAAAAAGTAAGTTAAAATTGCCATGATTGTGGCAATTTTTCTTATCTATGAGAAATGTGGATTAAGTGTTCTTCTGTTTTTCAAAGGGTAATGATGATAAAATAAGAAGACACAAAAAGGAGATTACTTGAAAAGTTCAATACAGAAAATTCCAAATTGGTTGTATGAAAGAATGGTGGATAATCCAGCCGTAAAACTTTTGGATCACGCAAAGTCCCCGATTCCATATACTTCTTTGATTGAAGAAGCGTTAGTCATTGCGACTTCGTTCCAAAAGAAACCACGTCCAATTCTGGTTGTAAAACAAAATCTCTATACAGCACAGCGTTTATATGAGAGGGTTGCGACACTCTTAGATGAAAAAGATTGTGCTCTTTTTGGTGCGGATGAATCATTACGTGTAGAAGCTATCGCATCTAGCCCTGAATTAACTGCACAAAAAGTAGAGACCTTAGCAGGACTTTTATCAAATCCAAACCAAGTAGTCATTACTTGTCCATCAGCGTTATTAAGACAACTACCATTTCCAGAAGATTTTAAAGAACGCTGTATCACGATTCAAACAGGTGATACGCTGGACATGCATGCATTTAAACAAAAACTATTGTCTGGTGGATACCAGAAGACGTCTCATATCGATCAACCATTAACCTTTGCCGCAAGAGGTGGTATCGTCGATGTATATTCGATTAACTATGATTCACCAATTCGTATTGAGTTTTTTGATACAGAAGTAGAATCCATTCGCTTCTTTGACGTGGCTACACAAAAGACAATTGAAAAGATTGGTGAAGTTACCATCATACCAGCAGGCGATGTATTCTTTACAGATGAACAGATTGAAGAAATCTGTGCTAAATCAGAAGAACTATTATCAAAAGAAAATAAATCAATCTTGGCTGCTGAAATTGAATCGGACTTACATGCATTACGTGAGAAAGTATTCGCATCACATATGTATTCCTATATGGCTTTACTGTCAAAGACGGCAGGTATTTGGGATTACATGCAAAATCCACTCATTATCTATTCCGATGAACAACTCATTCTTGACTCAGCGAAAAAATTAAATGAAGAAACAGTAACCTACATTCAAGAGATGGTTCAAGAAGAGAAGATGTTACCGAAGTTTGCGATGTGGCATGATATCCACAGTATTTCGAAGCACGGTAAGAAAGTTGTAGAAGATCCATTTACAGAGAATATCGTTAATATTGAAGAATTACATATTCCTAATGAAACACTTGAACAAAAGTTATTACTGATTCATCAGCCGATGCCGGTTGTTTTGGCGTTATCAGAAAAAGAAGTTGTAACAGTTATTGATAAATGTGTAGAGATGAAACTACCATATCATCTATTAACGGATGATGGTGAACCGGTTGAAGGTATCAACATCTATACAAATTCCTTTGCGCAAGGTTTCTATATCGTTGATGAAAATCTAAAGGTATATACTGCAGCGGAAATCTTTGCCTATCATCACCACAAAGGTAGATATGAGAATAAGTTCCGTAATGCGGAAGTTATACATGGTTATGATGAACTACAACCAGGTGATTATGTTGTCCATGCCCAATACGGTGTTGGACAATACATCTGTATTGAAAACCGTGAGATTCAAAAAGTTAAAAGAGACTTCTTGAAGATTATCTATCGTGGTAATACAGAGTTATTAGTACCATTAGAACAATTCCGTCTTGTGCGAAAGTTTGTATCAAGAGAAGGGGTTGTACCAAAGTTAAATAAACTTGGTTCTGGTGATTGGGAGAAGACAAAACAACGTCTTCAAAGTAACGTAGAAGATATCGCAGAACGTTTATTAACACTCTATGCCAACCGTGAACAACATATCGGCTTTGCCTTCTCAAAAGATAACGAGATGACAAAGAAGTTTGAAAATTCCTTCTCCTTTGATTTAACACCCGACCAAGAAAAGGCAGTTGCGGAAATCAAGAAGGACATGGAAAGTAATAAACCAATGGATCGTTTAGTCTGTGGAGATGTTGGTTTTGGCAAGACTGAAGTATCCATTCGTGCTTCGTTTAAGGCTGTTTGTGATAATAAGCAGGTTGCAGTGCTATGTCCAACGACCATTCTTGCAGAACAACATTTCCATACCTTCCAAAAACGTTACCAGGAATTTCCAGTTACAGTAAAAGTACTAAACCGATTTGTTAGTCCAGCCGAACAAAAACAAGTACTTCAAGAACTGGAGGAAGGTAAGATAGACATTATTATCGGTACCCATCGTTTACTATCCAAGGATGTAAAGTTTAAAGACCTTGGACTATTAGTTGTAGATGAGGAACAACGTTTTGGTGTTGAACACAAAGAAAAGATAAAAGAATTAAAGAATGGGGTAGATGTATTATCACTCAGTGCTACACCAATTCCACGTACACTACAGATGTCTCTTGTAGGGATTCGCTCGTTATCGTTATTAGAAACACCACCATTAAACCGTTATAGTGTACAAACCTATGTCGTAGAAAAAGATAAGAACTTAATCCGTGACGCAATACAAAAAGAACTATCCAGAAATGGACAGGTATTCTATCTTCATAACAATATTGATCAAATCTACAATGTCGCAAGAAATATACAAAATCTTGTGCCAGAATCTAGAGTTGGCATTGTCCACGGTAAGTTGGGCAAAGAAGAGATTGAGGATATTATGCAGAGATTTATTGAGAAGGAACTTGATATTCTCGTCTGTACAACAATCGTTGAAAATGGAATTGATATTCCAAACGTAAATACAATTCTGGTGGATAATGCTCAAGACTTTGGTTTAGCACAGATCTATCAGATCAAGGGAAGGGTTGGACGCAGTGATCGTTTAGCATATGCATACTTACTCATTCCTCCCCGCAGACAATTATCCGAGGTTGCTCAAAAGAGATTAACAGCAGTCAAAGAATTTGCGCGTCTAGGTAGTGGATATAAAATTGCGATGCGAGATTTAACAATCCGTGGTGCTGGTGACTTACTTGGTTCAGACCAATCTGGCTTTATCGATACTGTCGGTATTGATATGTATATTGAAATGCTAGAAGAGGCAATCCAAGCCAAGAAGGATGGTCGTAAACAAGAAGACCTTACACCAAAACCAAAGACTAATATCCAAACAACTAGTTATATACCAGAGGAGTTTGCACCAGATGACTTTGATAAGTTGGATATGTATCAACGTATCGATGCAATCAAGGATGAGAAGATGTTAGAAGCCTATAAGAATGATGTGATTGACCAGTATGGTAAGTTGCCAAAGGAAGTCAGCACATTATTCTTAAAGAAACAATTAGACCTCGCACTAGAAGAACCAATCGTAGAAAACTATCGTGAAATTCGTGGACAGACAGAATTAACGTTTTCTCCACTCTTTTCACAAAGAGCGGATGGCGTAAAACTCTTTGAAAAGATAACAAAGATATCCAAGGATGCGACTTTGCGCTATACCAATGGCACAATCATCGTTATCCTACCCAAGAATTCACAAAATATTTCCCTGGCAATAAAGATAATTTATGCCGCAAAGGAGTCAATGAGAAATGAGAATTGATAAGTTTTTAAAGGTATCACGTATCCTCAAGCGTAGAACTGTTTCTAAAGAGTTAGCTGTAAATCAACGTATCGAAATCAATGGCCGTATTGTAAAGCCAGCACACGATGTTGCGGCAGGTGATACAGTATCGATTACATTTGGTAATCGCAAACTCACGGTACGTGTTTTATCGGTTGAAGAAGTCAAAAAGAAGAAAGACGCATCTGAACTCTATGAGATTATCTCGGAGGAAAAGATAGCCTCCCCACTTGAAGTGGAAACAGAATAGTGTTATAAAAACTATATTGAGGAAAATATGGCAAAGAAGAGAAAGAAGAAACTAAATTCGAAATTCGTCGCATTCATCGCACTTGGACTAGCGATGGCTATGTTATTAGCAGTTGGAAGAGAAATCATGACAACGCTACAGTTACGCAAACAGATGGCAGAAGCTAAAGAAAAGTTAGCTCAAATGCAAGAAGAAAATGAATTACTGGTAGAAGAGAAGACAAAACTTCAAGACCCAGATTATGTGGAGAGTTATGCACGTTCTAACTACATGTTCTCAAAAGATGGAGAACAGATCTTCTTCTTACCAGATAAAACAGATAAGAAACAGAATGAGTCAAATAAATGATTCATTCTTTTTACTAGTTACAAGCATTTAAAATATAGAGGTATAGTGATGATTGAGAAAATTTATGAAACAAAATCAGGAAATATCCATTATTGGATAAATGAGAATGGGTTTAAGTCAGAATATACATTAGTATTTTTACCGGGATTAACAGCAGATTATAGATTATTTGAGAAACAACTAGCGTGTTTTGAAGATAAATATAGGGTGTTTGTGTGGGATGCACCTGGACATGCGGCATCATATCCTTTTGAACTAGACTTTGATTTATTTACAGAAGTAAAATGGCTAGATGAAATATTGGAGAAGGAAGGAATTGAAAATCCAGTTATCATTGGCCAATCGATGGGTGGATATCTAGGACAAATTTACGCCGAATTATTTCCCCATAAATTAAAAGGACTTGTGATGATAGATTCACCATCTTTACAAAGAAGGTACTATACTGCAATTGAACTATGGTTATTAAAAGTTGTAGGACCTATCTATCAGATTTATCCATGGAAATCATTGTTAAAAGTCGGTTCAGATGGTGTTTCCACAACGACATATGGAAAACAGTTAATGCTTAAAATGATGAAGGTATATGATGGTAACAAAAAAAGATATGCTAGTTTGGCTGCACATGGATATCAATGCTTGGCAGATGCAGTAGAAAAGAATTTACCGTATGAGCCACAATGTCCAACCCTGGTAATTTGTGGAAAGCAAGACCATGCAGGCTCATGTATACGTTACCTAAAGGCGTATGAGAAATATACAGGAAAGTCTGTAGAGTGGATTGATCATGCAGGACATAATTCCAATACAGATCAGCCGGAAATCGTGAATCAATTGATTGAGAAATTCATCAAAAATATCTAATGAAATAAAATAGTATAAGAAAAAGTGACAATCCTTGTTCTAACGACAAAGATCGTCACTTCTTTATTTGATTACAGTGATATTGTTAACTGGTTCAAAGTCGATGATTTTATGTTCCTGAATATAATTCGCAAGAAGTTCTACCATGCTGGAAAGATCAGTAGAAACAGTAGGTGCTTCTTTGATCATATTGTAGTTACCACCACCCGTTGCACGATAATTATTCATCGCAATCGTAAATTCCATATCATCTGTTACATCATTACCTTGATAGGTAAGAGATATAATGCGATGACCAACAGAGTTAGAAACTTTGATTGTATATTCAATGCCATCTACCATATCGTAGTTATAGTGCTGTGGTTTAGGCCAATCATAGGATGGATTTACAATGATATGTTCATTGTGAATCATCCAGAATTCAGCTGTCTTTTCAAGATATTCACGTAGAATCTTACCAGTAATCTTCTTTACAACTGTAGTATTTGGATATACATACGTACTGACTAAGTTACGCATTGTAATATCTTTGCCAAATCCTGTTGCGCCAAGGAAGAGGGCATTGGAACTTAAATCAGCACCTGTCTTTTCTTGTTGGACTTTATTGAGGAAAGTGATGACTTGAGATTTATGTAGACGTGCATCGAATTCATCAGTAACACGTAAATCAACATTTGTTGTACCAAGTGTTTGGTCTAACCATGCTTGGCAAGTAGCCTCTTCTGTTTCAAAGAGCTTTAACATCTCTGAATCAGCGGCAATATCTGCCTTTAGAATACGTGGCTCAATTGTATTGTTATCTGGATAGATATCAATACATGCAAGTTCAGCACCATTGGCTGCTGTCTGTGTATAGTAAGTATCAAATAGCTTACCAGCTTCTGTACGATGTTGGTGACCAGAAATCATGACATCGATACCACGGATATTTCTGAGAATCTTATATCCTTCATTTTCGCCAGTTTCATCTTCCGTTAATCTTCCATTTACAAGATCGCGTTCAAACCCACCGTGGTACATGCAGATAATATAGTCAGGGTTTTCTAAACGTTTGATAAGCTTTACAGTCGCTTCGGCAGAAAGATACGCATCCACAAAGCGCATATGTTTGATATGAGATTTCTGTTCCCAATGTGGAATATATTGCGTAACGATACCAAAGATGGCAATCTTCTTACCTGCAACTTGACGGATAACATAGTTAGGACCAAATGGCTTTCCATGATAGAAGAAGTTAGAAGTGATACATGGTGCACCTGCATTTTGTAGGTGCATCATTAAAGCCTCTTCACCATAATTAAAGTCATGGTTACCAACGTTAATATAGTCGTAGTTTAAATCAGCCATAGCACGTGTGATAGGACTGACATCATCAGGAGTTTTTACAAAGTGATGATACATCAAAGGAGAACCTTCTAAAACATCACCGTTATCTAATACGAGTGTATTCTCATCACGAAGAATATTAACTAAACTTTTGATTTTGGCTAAACCGATATCTTTACTTGAACCGTCAGCGTAACTGTGTGGATAGATGTACCCGTGCACATCAGAAGTGGCTAAAATTCGAATTCGATCTGTCATGAAAACCTCATTTCTATTGATGACTCAATTGCCACACTATTTTATCACATGTTGAGCATCAAAATATGTTAGATTCATAAATCATGGTATGATATGAAAACGTTGAGGATAGAAAGCTATGATAAAAGATACTAGATTTCGAGATAAATTAAATTTTAGACAGCTCGGTGGGTATGTAACAACCGAGGGTAAAAGTGTAAAAGAAAATGTTTTTTATCGTAGTGGTGCACCATTCCGCATGAATGAATCTGAAATTGAAGCTCTAAAACAATTGGGATTATGTGCCATTATGGACCTACGTTCAAACGAAGAAATCATACAAAGACCAGATCCAGAGTTTCCAAATATCTTGATGATTAAACATAGTGGAGCTGTTTCTGAAGGTGGCGAAGAAATTAACTTTTCTAGCGAAGGGATGAATCGTATTGGTGAAGGCGGCAAGGAACAACTTGCATTACTAAAGAACTATTATGCAAGAATGCCGTTTAACAACCAAGCCTTCCGTGTTCTGTTTGAGCATATTCAAAAGGGTGATGTACCTATCTTAATCCATTGTGCTAGCGGTAAAGATCGTACCGGTGTAGCATGCATGTTAATCTTACTTGCGTTAGGTGTTGATCGAGAAATCGTATTAGAAGATTATCTTCTAACAAATGTATATCATCGCGAAGCGATTCAAAAGAAACTAGAAGAAGACAAAGATATTATTCTGAAACATCCAGAACGTGAAGAGTTAGATCGCATGACTTTTGGTGTAACAGAAGAGATTGGTAATATTGTACTAGACGCAATCTTTAATGAATATGGAAGTATAGAGTCCTATTTCGAAAAAGAATTTAATATCAATCAAGAAGAACTACAACGATTAAGAAGTATATATACAGAATAAAGAAAACACCTGCATGCAGGTGTTTTTACTATTTATTTTCTTCCATGTGCTAAACGAGCACGAACTTTTGTTGAACAATACTCAATCAAGATAACAAGCAAGATGAGTGTTAATAGGAATG
>JABZMB010000076.1 GCA_015256455.1 Solobacterium sp.
TCTCCACTTGGCTTACCAAATAGTGCGAATGTAATCGCATCAAAAATAGTAGTCTTACCTGCACCAGTATCACCAGTAATTAGATAGACTCCATTTTCACCTAGTTTTGAAAGGTCCAGTTCAATCTTGGATGCGTATGGTCCAAAGGCGGAGAGTACTAGTTTGGTTGGTCTCATTCTTCATCCCCCTCTTTCCATATTCTTGTCACAAGTTCATCTAAGATTTTTTCCTGTGTATCATCTAGCGTATGACCTGTATATTGTGCGAAGAAATCGCCAAAGATTTCTTGTGGTGTTTGATTCTTTTGTTTTGCATAACTAATGCCTTGTTCACTTTGTTCATACGCAGAATTTGGATATGAAATTCCCAGGATATTCGGGTAGCGCAAACGCAGTGTATTCATCGCATCAAATACCATGCGCTCATCTTGTAGTTGAAAGTATACATAGTCGTCATTCTCTGTATTCTTTCTTTGTAGAATATTCGCAAAGGTATCCTTAATGACAACGACATCACGTAGCGGTTTTAAATCAACCGTATAAACTGTTGTATTCCCTTTCTCTTTCATATCGATGATAGTAACTGATTTTGTTGTATTCGCTTCACCGATAGAGTATTTCAGAGGGGTTCCACAATATCGCATCGTATCACGCAAGATTGTCTGTGGACGATGGATATGCCCTAACGCAACATAATCAAAATCACAAAACACATTTCCATCCACATTATCTGTACCACCAACACTTACCTCTGAACCTTGTTCATCGGTTATAGTACCTGTAATAAATTGATGAGACAGAATTACATTACGTTCCTTTTGATTGAGTATGACAGTTTGTAATGCATGTTTAACAGCTTCTGTATGCCCTTCAACAGCCTCAGTCTCATCTAAATATTGATTAACATAGATTGGACGTATATATGGAAGGCTAAAGAAATGAATTGGTCCATATTCATCTTCAATCGTGTCGCACGCAAGTTTACCAGTATACTTCCCAGTAATATGAATATTGGAATCCGCAAATATCTCAGCACCATAAGAAAGTCTTGTGCCATTATCATGGTTTCCAGCAATCATCATCACATGAATACCTAAGTTCTTTAACTCCAACAAAAACATACTTAAAAGAGCGACTGCTTCTGAACTAGGATTACCAGTATCATAGATATCACCAGCCAGTAATACTGTAGTCACTTTTTCTTGTTTTAGAATGTCAATGATTTGTCGTAAAATGTACTTTTGATCTTCAATTAGCGAATATTCCTTGAGTCTTTTCCCTAAATGAAGGTCTGATAAATGTGCAATCTTCATATCCATCACTTCTTTCTTAGACGTGTGCTGTTTGATTCTGTAAAATTTTGTATAGAATCGCAATAATCCAAGCGTAATTTGAAATTGAATTTGGTGTGTAATACTCTAATAACAAAATACATGCATGTAGTTCTTTGGCATTTTCAGAGAAGATACCATATCCCTTTTGATATTTTAAGAAAGTAGTAACTTCCTTGTAATCTTCCTGTATATGATCAAGCGAAACTCCTAGATTTGCTAAAATCGCATGTAGCACAAAGTAATGATAATTTAATGCTCGATCAAAACTATTTGTACAAGACTGGATAAATTCCATTGCACGTCTTACTTTTGTAGTTGCAGTTCCTTCACACAACGCTAGGATATAAGATAATAATCTTGCATAGTCATTATCGAGTCGATATTCATGAATTAATAAGTCATCCATGATAACTAGCTCATCTACTACATCATCCTTTAGATTTGGTGATAATGCTAGAAGTCCTGCATATACTACATCCGTATCACTCGTCAAAAAACGATGTAATTCTTTCATCTGATTATAAATAGAAAGTGCTTTATAATATACACTCTTATAATCTAGATTTGGTATACTAGCAGCACTAAACGAGAGTAAACCAAGACCATTCGTATCCGTAAAACTACGGTTGAATTGTTCTTCAAATGCCTTGGCATGAGAAATAAATTCATCTGGTTCAATATCGGTTGCCGCAATCATCGCAGCATAGACCTTTGGCATACTAATGCGATATGGCGATGTAAATGAGAATGACTTATTAATAACACGTTCGCAAATTTTGATTGCCTCATAGTTGATATCTTTTTCAAAGTGAGAATAAATATAGGCTATTGCCACATTTTCCTGCTCTAACGAGAAGATATTACGACTTAGTTCATTTTTATCGTCTACAAATTTTGTACATTTTTCTAATAATAAATCATTCATTTCATTTACCTCTTCTGACTATTATTATAAGCAGAATATGCTTTTCCCTCAATCAAAGTCATTAAAAACAAGCCTTTGATAAGACTTGTTTATATATGTAGTAATCTTTGTCTTTGTTGTGCAAGAGCTTTAATTAAGGCAATTGTATATAGAATCGCATTTGTTAGAGTATAAATAGAAGTATTATTTCCCACATAGTAGCTTAATAAAATCATACATGCATGTAAAGCTCTTTCTGGTTTGGAAAATAAACCATATTGTCTACTTGCCTTTAGATACTTCATAACTTCTTCATAATCTTTTTGAATTGTGTAAAGAGGAATCGAAAGATTCGCAACTACTGCATGAAGAACATAGTAGATATAACCAACATGACGATTCCATCTACTTGTGATAGGCACGATGAAGTCCATTGCATTCTTTACTTTCTGCGTTGCAGTTCCATCACAGAAAGCCAGCGCATAGGAAAGTCTTCTTGAAAAATCCTTAGGCAGCTTATAGTCATGTACAAGTAAATCATCCATGATAACTAGCTCATCCACAACATCCTCTTTGATGCTTGGGGCCATTGCTAGTATGCCTGCATACACTACGTCCAGGTCATTTGTTAAAGAACGTTGTAAATCTTTCATCTGATTATAAATTGCCAGTGCTTTATAGTAGATATTTTGATACTCAATTTGTGGCATTTCAGCAGCGCTAAATGCAAGTACTGCTAAGCCAATCGTATCTTGGAAGGTACGATTGAAGAGCTCTTCAAAACTCATCACACGATTAATTACAATATTTGGTTCAATATCGGACACATCCATCATAGCCGCATACACTTTGGTTAAGAATTGGTACTGAAATGCACCAAAAGGAAATGACTGGCGAATCATATCTTCGCAGAAATTCAATCGTTCAAAGTTAATTTCTCTTTCATGAGACATGTAGATAAACGCAATATCCGCAATTCCTTCTGGGCTATATAAGAAATATTTACGACGTAGCGCTCTTCGATTATCGAGGAAGGTATTACATTTTTCTAATAACAAGTCATCCATCAAAATCACCTCTTATTTTAATATTGTATGCATAATTCTTTATTCAATCAATCTATTATCAAAAAATAAGCCTTCCCTTCGGAAGACTTATCGATCATTAACGAAGTGTAAATACACCTTCTCCTTCATCCATGAAAGTGAGCGAGTAGAAATGTGACAGTGCTTCTACAAGATACTCTGTATCCTTTGCACCTGCTGTTTCATAAGATGAATGCATTGCAAGTTGTGCTAGTCCGATATCAACGGAATTCAGTGATACATGAGCATTTGAAATATTACCTAATGTAGATCCACCCGCCATATCAGAGCGGTTTGTAAATGTCTGTACAGGAACATTTACTTCCGCACATACTTCCTTGAATACCGCTGCAGATACTGCATCAGTTGTATACTTTTGGTTTGCATTGTACTTGATTACAATACCCTTATTCATCTGTGGTCGGTTAATTGGATCTGCCTTTTCTACATGATTTGGATGTACAGCATGTGCATTATCTGCAGATACCATAAAGCTAGATGCGATTGCACGTTTTGCTTGTTCAGGATTCTTACCACAAGCTATCGCGATTCTCTCTAATGTATCCTCAAGGAATGTAGAGTCTGCACCTTGTTTTGTGCCTGATCCAACTTCTTCGTTATCAAAGATTGCCATAACAGGTACACTTTCGCTATCATTAGCACCTAAGAAACCATATAGACAGCCAAATGCACACTGTAAGTCATCTAGGTGACCTGCAGATATAAACTCATTTTGATAGCCCCAAATCGTACCTTTTTCACGTGTGTATAGATATAAGTCATGACTGAGAATATCTTCTGCCTTTACGCCAACAGATTCAGCCACAACTTCCATAAACTTACCCTTGGCATCTTCTGTACCAAATATCGGCAACATATCTACCTGTGCATTATAGGATACATTTGAATTTGCTTCACGATTCATATGAATCGCAAGATTTGGAATTACTAACAAGTCCTTATCAACACGTACAAGCTTTGTAACAAGCTTACCATTTTCTTTTACAATCACTCTACCTGCCACAGATAATGGGCGATCAAACCATGGCGCACATAACATACCACCATACTTTTCAACATTTAGTTTTACCACACCATTACCAACGATTTCCGGATTTTCTTTTACCTTAAATGTTGGAGAATCACTGTGTGCTGTACCAATCATATAACCCTTGTAATCTGTTGTTGGAATACGGAAGGCAATGATACTGGATTGGTTTCTGACCACAAAATATCTTCCATCTACTTCTAGTTTCCAACTTTCAGCCTCTGATAATTCACGATATCCTTGCTTGACTAATATTTCCTTCATTTCATCAATGGCATGAAAACAAGTTGGACTCTTGTGTAGAAAATCTAATAATTTTTCGTTGATATCTACCATAAAACGCTCCTTTATACAAAATTGCATATTCTATTATAAACGAAAACCACCATAATTGGTGGTTTCTCTATCTAGATTACAAAATTACCATTTCTAAATACTGGCACAACCGTACCGTCTTGTTGGATACCATCAATATTCATTTCCTT
>JABZMB010000077.1 GCA_015256455.1 Solobacterium sp.
ACATCAAACTTTGCATTTGCACGAATCTTTTCTACATCTTCTGCTGGAATTTCACCAAGCTTAGACCAAGCTTCATCGATTAGAATTTCAACATCTAACCATGCCTGAAACTTTGCGTCTTCACTCCATACATCTCGCATTACCTGTCGGGAATATCTTTCAATCATAGCCTCTCTCCTTTTTGTTCAGAAACAACTGCTTGATTTATTTTTCAAGTATGTCATTTACATACTTGCGTGCATCCTCAATGTTATCAGCCACTACAAGTACAACAACTCTACCATTGTCCTCTAATACAGCATTCGATATTTTAAAAACTTCAGTTGGATAATTATTTTCAATTGTTACTTTCTGGGTATCTAGATATTTTTTTAAGTGCTCACGTAGTACATCAACACTCGTATCTTCATCAGCCACAAAGACCGCAATTGTAGTAGAGTTTCCTTTATCTATCGCAAGATAAGCAATCTTATCATCTGTTAAATCCTCACCCTGCATAAAGACGCTATCCATCACCTTGTCACTTACCTGTTCCATAGAATCGGTTAAGTTTAGTTTACGTAATAATTGTGAAGCGACTTTCCCCGCATCTAATACGCGATTTGTATCATGCGTTACGGAAGTGTTACGACGAGTTGTACAACCTACCAGAAAACATAGTGTTAATACAACAATTAATTTCTTCAACATGAATCTAAACCTCGTTTCCCTTAGGAATGGAATAACTCACCATTATCTGTTTCTTCTGTACCAAATTGTGGAAGTTCTGGTAATTCATCTAAACTCAATAGTTTAAAGGAATCTAAGAATTCATCTGTAACAGAATATAGAATTGGTCTTCCCGCTGCTTCACTACGACCATCTTCTTGAATGAGCCCTCTAGCAACGAGCTTACGTAACATCACATCTGCACCAACACCACGAATTTCTTCAATTTCAACACGTGTAATTGGTTGTTTGTATGCAATAATCGCAAGCGTTTCTAAAGCCGCATTAGAAAGTTTAGCTTCCGTAGAAGTTTGGAATAACTTCTTCGCAGCATCATGAATAGATGCCTTGGATAAGAAACGATATTTTTCTCCAAAGCGAGCAATCTCAATACCACGACTTTCCTGTAGATAATATTTCTGTAGCTCATCAAATAATTCTGCCACATATTCTTCTGTCGCGTCCATAGACGCGGCAGCCTGCTCAATAGATAATCCATCATCCCCACAAAGGAATAATAAACCTTCTAATATTGCAAGCATACGTTCTTTTGGATCAGGTTGTTGCTCGTCTGATGATGAAGTTGTTTCATCAAATTCTTCATCCAATACAGCAGCGTTATCTTCTACGATTGTCTGATTTTCCATCTCACTCATTCACCATCTCTCCTCTTCTAAACCAAATAACTTCCTGTTCATCAACTGTAAAGAATAGCTTATGTTGACGAGCAAGATCTAATACAGCTAAAAATGTCGCAATAAACATCTGCGGTTCATGCACATCATCTAATAATGCCTCAAAGCGGAAGGTTTCAGGTAAGCGGTCTAACTTGGCACGTACTTCAATCTGACGATCTTCCATTGAAATCTCTTTGACTGTATAGCGTGCCTCTATTGGTTTGGACAACTGCATACGCATTAAGATACGCTTCATTGCCTTCATTAGATCATATGGGTTACCTTCGACCTTCAGCTCTTCATCAGAATGTTTCATCCATTGATCCACTTCTGTACTAAGGGGTCTTCCCATCATCATTTGACGTTCTTCAAATAAGGTATTTAAGCTTTCACTAATTTCCTTATATTGTTGATATTCCAACAAGCGACGAACCAAGCGTTCCTTTGGATCTTCCTCATACGCATCTTCTAACTCTTCCTTATTACCAGGAATCATTTTCTTAGATTTATATTCGATTAAAGTCGCTAGCTCCGCCAAATATTCACCCGCAATCTCTAAATGCAATTGTTGCATAGAGTTTAAGTACGCAATGTATTGGTCAGTTAATTCGTTCATATCTAGATCCATTAAATCCATCTGTTTCTCTTTAATCAGATGTAACATCAAATCAAGTGGACCATCAAATTTTTCTATCGTTACCTTGAATTCTTCCATAGTTTTTTACCTTTTGCATTATATCAAATAATCCCCTATCTAACCATATCAATCTGATGTTACCTACAATGGTAAATAAAAACTACCCAAAGGTAGTTTTCATCAATCCTGGATAGTACTATTTTGAATAATTTACTTCTACTTTAATTTCTATTCTTTGAAAATGGAATCTATATTTTACTTAAAAGCAATTGCAGCTATAAATATAAACCTTTTTTGACACTTTCCTTAATCAACTCTTCAGTTAGCTTCCATAATTCTTCAGATTCATCTTTTATAAATTTTTTCTTTTCTAATACCATATCAGCACTAATATTATCTGGATTATAATTTGATTCTGATACTTCTAAATGATTAATAAGTGGTACGAGTGCGTCTATTACTCTCGCATATCTTGCTTCAAAACTCTGCCCTTTTTCAAATTCTAGCCACAAATTTTTCATATTTAACTGTGTTTCTTCAGGTAGAATGCTCATTGTTTTATTAATCGATTCAAGTTCTCTATCATGTGAGTGAACTTTATTTTTATCATCAAAAACCCAAGTATCACCAGCATAAATCTCACCCAAATCATGAATCAGTAACATCGAAATTACCTTTTCTATATTTAACTTTTCAGGATAAAAATCTTTAAAAACCATCGAAGCTATCGCACATTGCCAAGAATGTTCAGCACTATTTTCAAATCTTCCATCAAGGGTTCTGTTAAATCTTGTTACTGTCTTTAATTTCTCTATTTCTTTAATAAAATCAACTGTTTGATTCAAATTACTCATAGTAATTTTAACCTCCTGGTATATTTACTTTGAAATCATCCATAATTTATTTTTTGGATTATATCAAACAATCTACTATTCAACAATATTGATCTGATGTTACCTACAACGGTAAATAAAAACTACCCATAGGTAGTTTTTATCCAACAACAATATTAACAATACGATTTGGTACAATAATGAGCTTACGTAATGTCTTTCCTTCCATCTGTGCTTGTACAGACGGTATAGCTAGTGCCATTTCTTCTACAACCTTCTTGTCTTCATCGATATTTGCCATGAATTTACCACGAACCTTACCGTTGACCTGTACAACCATTTCAACTTGATTCTTTACAAGTTTACTTTCATCGTAGCTTGGCCAAGCTTCAAATGTCAGAGTATTATCATGACCTAAGAATTGCCATAATTCTTCACCTAAGTGTGGTGCATAACATGCAAACATTTGTACAAAGCCCTCGATGTATGGCTTATATAATGTTTCAGCCTTATAACATTCATTGATAAAAATCATCATCTGTGAAATAGCCGTATTGAGATTCAAGCTTTCAATATCACTTGTGACCTTCTTAACAGTCGCATGATATACCTCATCTAAAGAGCCGTCATTTGTATCACTAAGTTTATTAGACTCCACAATCAAACGGTGAACACGCTCTAGCCACTTATGTGCACCATCTACACCCTGCTCACTCCATGGCTTGCTGGCTTCTAATGGTCCCATAAACATTTCGTATAGACGTACAGTATCTGCACCATATTGTTCAATCAATACATTTGGATCAATCGCAAACTCTGGATAACGTTTACCCATCTTGATACCATTTGCACCTAAAATCATACCTTGGTGAACCAATTTCTGGAATGGTTCTTTCGTTGTAACAATACCCTTATCATAGAGATAACGATTCCACATACGAGAGTACAATAAGTGTCCTACTGCGTGTTCTGGTCCACCAACATAAAGATCAACTGGCATCCAGTGTTTCAGTAGTTCTGGATCGGCAATCGCCTTATCATTCTTTGGATCAATATAACGTAGGAAATACCAGCTACTGCCAGCAGACCCTGGCATTGTACTTGTTTCACGCTTACCCTTGATGCCATCAACAGTAACATTCACCCATTCTTCATCTTTGGCAAGTGGGGATTGTCCACCCTTACTTGGTTTATAGTCATCTAATACCGGAAGTACGAGTGGTAACTCCTCATCACTAATTGCCACGTAGCGATCATCTTCAAGATGAACTACAGGAATTGGCTCACCCCAATATCTTTGACGAGCAAAAATCCATTCACGAATCTTATAGTTAATCTTCTTTTGACCGATATGATTGGATTCTAACCATTCAATCATCTTATCAATAGCTTCCTGTTTATTTAAACCATCAAGCCATTCAGAGTTAATGTGTAAACCATCTTGTGTCCAAGCTTCTTGTGTTACATCACCACCAGCTAGTACAGGAATGATCTCCATACCAAATTTTTTCGCAAATGCATAGTCACGTTCATCATGGGCAGGCACAGCCATAATCGCACCTGTTCCATAGCTTGCTAGTACATAGTCAGAAATCCAGATTGGAATCTTCTTGCCATTTACTGGATTAATCGCATATGCACCAGTGAATACACCTGTCTTATCTTTATTTAGCTCTGTACGTTCCAAATCAGATTTTGTTGCACATTCTTTACGATATGCTTCTACTGCTTCTTTTTGCTCGCTACTTACAATCTTGTCAACAAGAACATGTTCTGGAGCGAGTACACAGTATGTAGCGCCAAACAATGTATCACAACGAGTTGTAAAGACAACAAAGCTATCATCATGACCATCAACCTTAAAAGTAACCTGTGCACCAACGGACTTACCAATCCAGTTACGTTGAATTTCCTTTGTAGACTCTGGCCAGTCAATGGTTTCTAGTCCTTCCAATAACTTTTC
>JABZMB010000078.1 GCA_015256455.1 Solobacterium sp.
GCTGTCATGACTTTATTGTTACGCTCTACTTGCCAGTTATTTACTGGAGTCTTCTTGATTTGTCCAGCAGAACTTACTGTTACAATCCATGCATACGTATCGAAACTCTTGATAAGAATCGCATTCTTAATCTTATCTTCACCATCGATACGTACAACTTTATTTAGATGCATACCAACATCTTTCCATTTGCCTTCTTCAATTTGCCAAACTGGAATAGATGCGTAATTACCTTTGGATGTAAATAGTAATAATGTATCGAGTGTATCGCACTCTGTTGTACCAATCAGTACGTCTCCATCTTTGATGGCTGTTTCTTGGTCGCCGACTGCGTTATAGCTACGCATAGATACACGCTTGAGATAACCATCACGACTGACAGTTACTACAACACGCTCATTCGCAATCATCGCCGTCTTATCATAGTTGATTTCTTCAACTTCAGCTTCAATACGTGTACGACGTTCTTGACCATACTCTTTCTTCACATTTCGTAATTCCTTGATAATTACGGAATGCAATACATTTTCATTTTCAATGATTGCTTTTGTCTCTTCAATCCGATTGACAAGTTCCGCAAACTCTTCGCGTAATGTAATAATATCCGTATTGGATAAACGATATAGACGTAAGGAAACAATAGCTTCAGACTGTGGTTCATCAAAGCCAAATTCATTCATCAAGTTACGTTTCGCATCACCCTTATCTTGGGAAGCACGAATAATGCGAATCACTTCATCTAAGATTGAAACAGCCTTCATCAAACCTTCAATGATATGACAACGTGCTTCCATCTTATCTAACTCATAGCGTGAACGACGTAATACGACTTCCTTACGGAACGCGATAAACGCATCCAATAATCCAAGTAAACCTACCTGAACAGGACGCTTATCAATGATTGCGACGTTATTGTAGTTATAGTAGACCTGTAGGTCTGTATTCTTATAGAAATAATTAAGAATCATATTGGCATCGATATCCTTGCGAACATCAACGACAATACGCAACCCTTCACGGTCAGATTCATCGCGTACATCTAAAATACCATCGATATCTTTGGATACACGGATTTCATCCATCTTCTTAACAAGCTGTCCTTTGACAACTTCATAAGGAATTTCTGTGACAATGATTTGTTGGCAAGATTTCTCCTCGTGAATTTCACACTTGGAACGCACAACAATTCTACCCTTACCAGTTATGAAGGCATCACGAATACCAGCTTCACCCTGTACGATACCGCCAGTTGGAAAGTCAGGTCCCGTTAAAATATCCATCACGTCTGTTAAAGCACTCTCTGGATTTTGAATACGATAGATTGTCGCATCCACCACTTCATTTAAGTTATGTGGTGGCATGTTTGTGGCATAACCTGCCGCAATACCTGTCGCACCATTCACTAACATTACAGGGAACGGTACAGGTAGTACTGTTGGTTCATGTTCTGTGTCATCAAAGTTCGGTGCCATTTCAACGGTATTCTTATCCAAGTCTTCTTCCATGACTTGCGTAACCTTTGCAAGTCTAGCTTCGGTATAACGCATCGCAGCTGCTGGGTCATCATCAATAGAACCGTTATTACCATGCATGTCAATGAGTGGTAACCGTACCTTCCAATCTTGAGACATACGTACCATCGCATCGTATACAGAAGTATCACCATGTGGGTGATAATTACCGATTACAAGACCGACTGTCTTAGCAGACTTACGATATGCATGGTCCCATGTATTTCCATCATGATACATCGCATATAAAATTCTACGCTGTACTGGCTTTAAACCATCACGAGCATCTGGTAATGCTCGCTCTTGAATAATATATTTGGCATATCTACCAAAGCCAGCTCCCATAATATCTTCGAGTAGCTCTGGTCTATATTTTGTATTGTCAACGATTGTCTTCTTCTTAACCATTAGCCCTCCAAGTCAAATGTATCTTCTAATGTAAATGAAACGTTATCTTCAATCCACTTGCGACGTAATTCTGCTTTATCTCCCATGAGTACAGTTACACGACGTTCAGCCTTTACACCATCACTGATACCTACTTTAATTAGTGTACGTTGGGATGGGTCCATTGTTGTCTCCCATAACTGCGTAGCGTTCATTTCACCTAAACCCTTATAGCGTTGAATTTCCACTTTACCAAGTTTACGACGTAAAGTATCTAACTCTTGATCGCTATAAACATATTGTGTCGTCTTACCCTTTGTCACTTTATAGAGTGGAGGTAAGGCGATATATACCATTCCCTGCTCTAACAGTGGACGCATATAACGATAGAAGAATGTTAATAATAAAATCTGAATGTGAGATCCATCATCATCCGCATCGGTCATGATAATAACTTTGCCATAATTCGATTCCTCGTAGTCAAAGTCAGGACCAACACCTGCACCTAATGTATAGATTAATGTATTTAACTCTTCATTCTTTTCAATATCGGCGAGTGTACATTTCTCAGTGTTTAATACCTTACCACGTAACGGCAAGATTGCTTGATAATGAGAATCTCTTCCTTGTTTTGCGGAACCTCCGGCAGAATCACCCTCGACCAAGAATAGTTCCTTTATACGAGCATCCTTTGTCTGTGCAGGTGCTAGCTTACCAGATAATACCTTTTCACCTTTACCAACACGCTTACCCTTACGGATTTCATCTCGAGCCTTACGTGCAGCGATACGGGCAAGGGATGCCTTTAACATCTTACGTACTAATGTATCCGATTGATTGCGATTTTCTTCTAACCAGAAGGATAACTTCTCCGAGACAACTGCTTCTACTGCAGTCTTAGCTTGTGGAGTTCCAAGCTTACTCTTGGTCTGTCCTTCAAACTGTAATAATCCTTCAGGGACAGATACGGAAAGGATTGTTGTAAGACCCTCACGTACATCTCCACCTTCCAGGTTTTTATCCTTCGCCTTTAATAGACCATATTTTCTTGCATAGTCATTGATAGCTTTTGTAAAAGCACCCTTAAAACCAACTTCGTGTGTACCACCATCGCCAGTGCGAACAAGGTTAACGAAGCTATATGTATTCTCTTGATAATCATCTGTATATTGGAAAGCAGCTTCAACTTGGATACCATTAGCTTCCCCACTGAATTTCACTGGGTTCATTAAGACATTGCGATCTTCATGTAAGTATCCTAAGAAGGCTATTAATCCATCTTCATATAGATATGTTTCAGTTTCATTTTTCTTATTGCGCTTATCGCTAACGACCATCGCAATTCCACTTAACAAGAAAGCTTCTTCACGTGCTCTTTCACACACAACATCATACTTGTATTCAGTTGTAGAGAAGATACGTGGATCTGGTTTGAAACGTACCGTAGAACCAGTACGGTTAGTCTTACCTAGATGTTCTAGCTTGCCGATCTTCTTACCACCATCCGCAAATTCCATACGGACGAGTTCACCATCATGGGCAACCTCTACAGTTAACCATTCACTTAAGGCATTTACGACTGACGCACCTACACCATGTAAACCACCAGCCGTCTTATAGCCACCTTCACTGGAGAACTTACCACCAGCGTGAAGCACAGTAAAAATGACCTGCAATGTATTTACACCGCTAGCATGTTGACCGATAGGCATACCACGACCTTCGTCCTGAACAGTGACACTACCATCTGCCTCTAACGTAATTTGGATTTTCTTACCATAACCGTTTAACGCTTCATCGATGGAATTGTCAACGATTTCCCAAATCAGATGGTGTAATCCCCTACTATCGGTAGAGCCGATATACATGCCAGGACGCTTTCTGACTGCCTCTAAACCTTCTAAAATTTGAATACTGTTATCATCATATCTATTCGCCATGCAAAAACTCCTAATAACCTTTGTATTATATCATAATTAGGCTACTTTAATATCCTTGTCTAACGACAATCTACACGTTCATAACACTAGATTTTGTCACAACAAAGCCTATTTCAAACATTTTGATTTTATATCTAAATTACTGATGTGGTAATATATCAACAGGGGGATTTAATCTATGCTAAATTTCATTGGCGTTATTATATTAAGTTATTTATTTGGATCTGTTCCATGGTCACTTGTCATTGGAAAAGTGTTCTTCCATAAGGACATCCGTACAGAGGGTTCAGGGAACCTTGGTGGTACCAATGCAGGTCGTGTATTAGGTAAGAAAGTTGGTATCACAGTGATTATCTTAGATGCACTCAAAGCATTCTTCTCCATGTTACTAGCTAGCTACATCGCAAAGGATGCCATGATTTATGCTGGACTTGCTTGTTGTATTGGACACTGCTTCCCTATCTTTGCACAGTTTAAAGGTGGTAAAGCTGTTGCGACTTCCTTCGGTTTCTTCTTAGGTATCGCAACATTTATCAATCACCAATATTTCTACCAGTTCTTCTTACCACTACTTATATTCTTGGTAAGTCTCTATCTTTGTCGTATGGTTTCCTTATCCAGCATAATTGGTTTAGGTTCTGGTATTCTCATCAGTTTCTTAATTGGAAATCCACTATCAATCACACTATCAATCTTTGTATTATGGCTATTTGTGGTATATCGTCATCACGCAAATATCGAACGTATCAAAAATGGTACAGAGAGTAAAATCAAATGGATGGGTAAATCACTATGGGAAAAATAGAAAAATTCACACTACCAATTGAGCCTTTACACCAAAGTCCTCGCAAAGTCTGGGTATATCTTCCAGATAGTTACGCTACAAGTAAAAAGAAGTATCCTGTTTTATATATGTTTGATGGTCACAACCTCTTCTACAATAAAACAGCTACTTATGGTAAATG
>JABZMB010000079.1 GCA_015256455.1 Solobacterium sp.
TATTGTGGCTAGACCTCCACCGATGGAGAATAATCCTGTTTTAAAGAATTCCCAGCATAACAATAAAAAATTTGCCATGATAATTACCTCATTGGTATCTTATCACGACAAATTTTGTTGTAAAACAATTATTCTTCAGAGACTTCTACACGAGTTTTAACACCCCAGATGAAGTAAATCATATGACCTAACCATACAACCCCAAGAATTGCACATGGAATATACAATTCCTTACGAATCATCATAATAAATCCGAATAACATAAATACAGTAACTGTACACATCACGCGAATTTTAGCGGCTTTTGTCATACCTTTACCGCTAAGATGGCTCTCTAAGTTATTTTTGTATATCTTGGTGTTGATAAACCAGTTGTGCAGTCTTTCAGAACTCTTACTGTAGCTATATACTGCGAGTAGTAAGAATGGGAAAGATGGTAGTAGTGGAATGAATGCTCCTATAGCACCAACCCCAAGGCTGATACTTCCAAGTACTATCCAAAATATTTTTTTTGAATTCATTTCTGTTTCTCCAGTTTTCTTTTCTCTTTGATGCTTTCGATGAGATGTCGAATCGTTGCGAGTGGATAATACAACAACATTCTTGGACCACAAAAGCGCATCACATTTTTAATTCTTTCTCTCATTTCTGGTCTGTAGCAATGTACACGGCAGTTTGCACAGAAGGTTTTTGTCTCTATAAATGGGCAGTGGTTACTACGCATTGTAGCGTAATCAAGTAACTCCTGGCATTCAGGACAAAGACCATCTTTTGTGCCGTGTTTCTTTCTACAATAGACTTCAATCATCTTTGTGACGATAGAAATCTCACGTTGACGTTTTTCTTCAATTTTGTTCATGCATGACACCTTCTGATGCACGATAGATGCGGTCAGCGATTGCCATTGTAGATTCACGATGGGATACCAAAATAATGCATTTATCGTGTTTTTGCTGTTTTAGAGATTTAAGAATAATACCTTCGTTGATACTATCTACGTTACTTGTAGGTTCATCCAACAAGATTAACTTACTACCACGTAGGAATGCACGGGCTAATCCAATACGTTGTTTTTCGCCTGCAGAAAGATTATCTCCAAGTGTTCCAACTTTACTTTGGTAGCCATCTGGTAGCGTCATGATAAAGTCATGGACAGATGCCATACGGCATGCATCTTGAATTTCCTCTAACGTAGCTTCTGGTTTAGCAATACGAAGGTTTTCTTCAACCGTATCATCAAAGAGATATGTTGTTTGGCTTACCATTGTGGCATTCGATAATAAACTATCAGTATTAATATCATTAATATCAATACCGTTGTAGAGGATATCTCCTGTTTCTTTTTGCCAGAATCGAAGTAATAGTTTTAGGAATGTTGATTTACCACAGCCAGACTCACCGACAATACCAACAATCTCACCAGTCTTTGCGTACATAGAGATATCTTTTAGTACCTGTGTTTGTCCATCATAAGAGAAGGATAAGTGATTCACTTCTAAGTTTTCAAATGTAAAGTCTTTACCATTAGTAATTGGTGTTACTGCTGGTTTTTCTGATAGTAAGTTTAGTACACGGTCACCAGACGCAAATGTCTGTGTTAAGTTGCCTGGTAGTGCAGAGATTGCAATAACTGGTCCGAATGATCCAAATACTGCTGTTACACCAATTAACATCTTGCCGATTGTTAGACTGTTATTTGCGACTAGGATAATACCTACGATCAATGTCAGGATGATGAAGATTGAAACACTTAGTTCTGTTTCAGCAGTCGCTTTTGCTGTATCGTGCTTCATCTTCTTTGTTTCAAGAAGAAGTGAATCAGAACGTTTGTTAACTTCATCTTTACGCTGATCTTGTGCGTGCATAAGCACGATATCCTTGATTCCCTTGATGCTATCTAGGAAATACGCGTTAAAGGATGAGAATTCAGCACGATAACGAACACCAGATTCCTTTAATCGACCGGAAGAAATCATTGGCACAATAATACCAATTGTTAGATATCCAAGTAATGCGATGAATGCGAGATACCAGTTTACTGTAAATCCAACAAACAAAGTAACACAGGTTGATACGATAACTGCAATACAGATTGGAGAAATTGTATGTGCGTAGAATACTTCTAATGTTTCAATATCGGCTGTAATCATTGAGATGATTGCGCCTTTTTGTTTGCTTTCAAGTTTTGCAGGACAAAGAATACGTAATGCACGGAAAATCTTGTCACGTAATACAGCAAGTAGCTTAAATGCGATGTAGTGGTTACTGTATTGTTCTAGATAACGTAAGAAACCACGTAATACACCAAAGCCGATTGTTAGGGCAATGATTGTGCCATAAGAGAGAGGGATTGCTTCCCCGAGTGATTTGGCAATGCCAACTGCACCCATGAGAGTAACACCCATCGCAACAATGAAACCTACAGAACCATTTATGACAGCAAGAATCATAATGTATGCTAGTGAACCTAGTAAGGTAATAAGACTTGCCATAATCACAGCACCACTACGGCGGATATGTTTTTCGTTTGTCATGCGATTACCTCCGTATAGCCTTCTTCTAAGTTCTTTTGTGTTGTATATAGTTTTGAATAACCTTCATGCATGTTCATAAGATCGTTGTGTGTACCATATTCTTTTACTTCACCATCTTCAATGTAGTAGATGGTATCAGCCGCAATGACATTCGCTAAACGATGTGAAATAACAATCACGGATTTCTCTTTGGAGAGTTCCTTGATGTTATTCATGATGATTGCTTCGCTTTCAATATCAATGTTACTTGTTGCTTCATCGAAGATGTAGATATCTTTGTTTGCGACTAGATTGATTGCAAGTGCTAGTCGTTGTTTTTGTCCACCAGAGATGTTTGCGGCGTCTTCTGTAATGACTTTGTCTAGCCCCTCGTTTTCGACAATGAAATCATAAAGATTTACTTTCTTAAGAGCCGTAAAGATTTCGTCTTCTTTTACATCCGCTTTTGCAAGCATAAAATTTTGACGGATTGTTTCATTAAAGATATAGGTGTTATAACTTACAACTGAAATGTGAGAGTAGTATGATTCTCTACTTAATGTTTCCAAAGGTTTATTACCAACTAGAATTGAACCTTGTTGAGGGTGATATGCACCTAACAATAAATTTACAACTGTAGATTTACCGGAACCGGATTCACCAACAATTGCGCACATGCCAGTTGAACCAAAGTTCATGGATGCATGTTTTAATACATCACGAGTTCCATCATAAGAGAATGTAACATCTTGCACTGTAATTCCTGTGCTATCTACTGTTTCACTACCCCATACTGGGTCTGGTTGTGCAAGTAGTGAGAGAATCTTATTACCTGCACTTGCACCATTCATGGCAATATGGAAAGCAGAACCAAATGCACGTAGTGGTAAGAAGAAGTCTACAGCTACAAGAATTAAGAATAGTGCTGCGTAAGCAGATAAACTTCCGTTTACAACAGCATGAATTGTTAAGGCAATACCAAGACCGGCACCTCCATAGGCAACCATATCCATAATTGTTGTACTAGCTAGCTGCATGACCAATACTTTCATTGTAATCTTACGGAATTCTTCGCTTGTTTCATTCATCTTGATATTTTGCGCCGCATCAGCTTGGAAAATCTTGAGTTCTTTTAGACCTTGTACACTATCTAAAAAACTATCTCCCATGGATGTGTATTTGCCCCAGTACTTCGCAAAGATCTTCTTTGCATAACGGGACACTGCAATAATTGACATTGGAATGAGTGGAACGCATGCGAGTAATACGAGCGCAACTGCCCAATTGATACGTACAGTGACGATAAACAAAATGATAGGAGCAATCATCGCATAGAAGAATTGTGGAATATATGCAGAATAGTATAGGTCTAACTGCTCTACACCTTCCATAGATAACTGTGTTAAACCAGCCATACTCATATTGTCGGTTGTACGAACACCTAGTTTGATAATCTTGTCATAGATTTTCTGGCGTAGATCCTTCTTTACGTTTCTACCTAAAGTATCCTTTAAGTCACCAATTATTCGAGAAGTCACATAACGAATTGCCATCGAAATTATGACAATGACTGCTGGAAGGATAAAGCCTTGTGCACCACTACCAGAGGAAGCGTAATCTGCTGCATACTGAATTGCATAACAGATGGATGCAGTTATTGCAAGGTTAGCAAATAAACCCACAATCATTAGTCCAACTGCATAGAATATATATTTTTTATTCTCACCCAAAAGGGCTAAAAGTTTCTTATCTATCATGTCTAGAATTCCTTTCGCATAGATTATTTTACATGATAAGTTAGTTATAGATAACTAAAATAACATAAAAAACAACAATCTTATACGATTGTTGTGAAAATAACAGATTATTTACGATGTATCTTATTTTTATACGTATAGAATACGTAGCCAAATACAGCGGCTAGTATTACAAGAAGTACAGTTGGAATATTTGTAAAGTATGCTAGTAAGAATGCCACAAGACAGATGATTAAGCTAGGGATATCTACAATACTAGTCTTAAATAAGTTCTTTACTGCCCCAAACATTAATACGCATACCGCAATCTGAATTCCAGCAAGTGCATGTTTTACTACATCTAGGGAAGAAAAGTTCGATAAGAAGGTTGCGATAATACTAATGATAATAATAGATGGTGTAATGACACCGAGCGTCGCTGCTAAAGCACCGAGGAAACCATCAATCTTACCACCAATAAATGTGGATAAGTTGACTGCGATTGCGCCA
>JABZMB010000023.1 GCA_015256455.1 Solobacterium sp.
CAAAACCCCAAGCTCTACTTCCAGATTCGATTGCTAAAATAATTTTTACATGCTCTTGTTTCTCAATTTCTTCTAACTTCTTTTGAATGATTTCTTTCATAACCTATTTTATAATAACAAACAAAGTAAGTTTTGTCTCACCAAATAAAAAGGAGAAGTATTTAGCTTCTCCAAAATCATTCAGATGATAAATATAAATTTGTTGATGTAATCTATTTTGTTTCAACTTCTTTTTCTAAATCACGCCCAAACACTTCATCAAACAAAATCGAAACAGTTTTTTTACTAAAAAATTCTCTTACAGAATAACCATGATGTCTATAGTTTACATCTACACCGGCATCTTTTAGTGTCCGTAAAACACATCTAAGATCTTCGTGAACTTCCTCGGTAAATACCCTGTAGTAACTTTCAAGATCTTCCTTATAATACTCTAACGGATGTGGTAGTATCTGGTCCGCCTGAGAAGCAAAGTGACCCAGACAATCGACCCCAAATGAATCCTTTGCATTGATATCAGCGCCTGAAGCGATAATCCTTTTTAGCAAGGCTAGCGCATCATTAGCACGTTCTTTTGTTGAGAAAACTCGAGAGGAACGGTTATATTTATTATAACTACTCCACCTGGAGCACATTACCGCACAGGTTATTGCATCCTGAATTACTGGTGCCCTCCACTCATTACAGCAAGTCTCGCTCTCAATGAAATTGACATCTGCTCCCATATCAAGGAGATAATTAGCTATCTCAATATTTCCCGTTTTTAGAGCAACCTGTAAAGGCGATTGTCCATCATCTTTTTTAGGTGGTTGCTTCGCAACGCAATTGACCAGCTCAGGTTTCTTCTCAATAATATGTTTAACCAATTCTAAGTCGTGTTTCCTAATGGCAGTAAATAATTTTTTCATATCGCTCCTCTTTCTTAAACAAGAATTTATAGTTTGTTTCAATCAGGATTTCTTTGCTCTGTGTATTGGTTTAGAAACATTTTTAGGTAATACAGCGACAGACTTTTCAAACTTATCTGCCAGTTCCATCAAATATTCTTTTCTTTGTAGTTTATCTAACCAATTAGATGGAATGCTTTCAAATCCATAATAAATTCCAGCCATAGATCCTACAATTGCACCTATCGTATCAGTGTCTCCACCAATATTTGTTGACGCAGTGATAGCTTCTTTATAGTGTTGTGCATTCATGAAAATCCACATTGCAGACTCTAATGTATCAACGATATATCCCGTGGATTTAATCTGATCCAGTCTTTGAACTTCAATTTGTTCATCTAAAATTCTTGTATATAACTTTAAAGAATGCATATCATAAGCGCTATAGTCTAAATATTGAATATGTTTGTATGCATCTTCTTTCGTATATCCTTTTAACAAGCATATTATAAACTGCACATAAATATAACAACCCAATCTACTAACTTCATGCGCATGTGTTAAAGAAGATACTTCATTAGTTAATTTATGAATAGATGTATCATCTAATTTCTTCGAATATGCATATAAAGCAACTGGCAAGATTCTCATGAGTGAACCATTCCCATTTTCGTTTATAGATGTAGAACCACATTGTAAAGGAGCTGTACCATTACAATATTTTTTTATCGCCTTTAAACAAGTTCTTCCAATATCAAAAGCCACACCTGTTGGGGTGTATTCTGACTTGCTGATCCACTTTACCCATTTATCCATGATGTCTTTGTAATCAAAATATTTCTTCTGAATAAATGAATCAATTGTAGCAATTTCCATCGCAGTATCATCTGACCAAGAGCCTGCAGGTTGACCTACATCTGGACTATCAATCATTTCAATCACTGGATTCTTTAATAGTTCTTCCCTCTTTGAGAATTCAGTGGGAAAGCCCATCGCATCACCAACTGCATGCCCAATGATTGCTCCAAGATACTGATTATAATGTCTATTCATATTACCCTCTCTGTAACAATCAAACTGATTTGACTCAGTATAAAAGTTACTGATGAGATAATTGTACTACATTGTTATAAACCTAAACATAGAATTGGAATTGTGATTACAGATAATACTGTAGAAACTAGGATTAGCTTTGCTGCAAACTTAGCATCACATCCATACTGCTCCGCAAGAATTGCTGCTGTAGATCCCGCTGGCATGCCTGTCATAATAATAGCTATCGCTTTAATTAAAGTTGGAACATTTAAGAATGATAATGCAATAAATACAATCAAAGGATACGCTATTAAACGTATAGAACAGAAGAATAAGACTTTCTTATCTAATAAGTTATTCCACTCAATCTCTGCTAAGATTGATCCTACTACAAACATAGAGATTGCCGTTGTACAGGATGCAATACTACTTATAGTTTTAGTAATAAATACTGGAAACTTAATACCTGTAAGCATAATGATAAATCCAATTAACACAGCAACTACAGATGGATTTTTAAACACAGACTTTAAAGCATGTTTAGGATCAATTGGTTTAAATAAGGCTAAACCAACTGTCCACATCGTTACAATAATTGGAATTTGGAATACAGAAGCAAACATGACTGCTTCACTACCATAGATACTTTGAATCACGGGAATACCAATAAATGCTGAGTTAGAAACAATCATGGCATAGGTTAATACATTAGTATCTGTCTTTTCATATTTCTGAAAAAGGAACTTACTGCCGAAAATGGATGTAGTCTGAATGATTGCAGATATGATAACAGCCAATAAACAAGCCATTAATAATTCTGAATTTACATTGGAATCATTCATAAAAGAAAGAATTACAGTACATGGCAAAACTACATTAATTAATAGTGTAGATAATCCTTTGCGAATTTCAGCTGTTACAATTTCCTTTTTACGCAAGAAAAAACCGATGCCTAGCATCAATAGGATTTGCATCTGTAGTTGTATCATCTGCGTAAATAGTGACATATTTATACCTCATGAATAATAAAATACCCTACTATTCTAATATAAAGACTCTTAAATAGTAAGGTATTTAATTTAATGTGATAAAATCCTAGTTCTTTCCACCAATAAGTTCAATAAATGACTCACCGTTTTGTGGTGCTTCTACACCAAAGTAGTCACAACAGCTAGCACCCATATCAGACATAGTTTTACGTGTTCCTACTTGTACTCCTTCTAATCCTTTACGATAGATTAAAAGTGGAACATATTCTCTTGTGTGTTTAGAGTGGCCAATATGTGGATCATTTCCATGGTCTGCTTGAACAATCAGAATATCATTCTCAGTTAGATGTGGAAGTATCTTTGCTAGTCCTTCATCTGCTTGTTTTAGGACTTCAACATAACGTGCAGCGTTTTGTGCATGTCCTGCTAAATCTGTCTCTTGAACATTTGTACAGATAAATCCCTGCTCCATTTCAAGAATCGAATTTAAAGTGATTTCCATAACTTCTGGTGTTGGAACACACGAGATAGACTTCCCTAAATCATTTGCAACAATATCGGCAACCTTTCCAATAAGGGTACATGGAATGCCATTCTTTGTTAGTATTGTAGGTGCCTGTACCTCTTTATCTACACCATAACCTAGATGCAAACATTGATAGCCTTGATCATATGATTTTGATTTAGCAGATGCGATACCAATATACTTACCTTCGCGAATTTCTTCAGCGTTATATAAATCCTGCATCGTATTACCAGTTCCACCAAATACAATGACACGACCAACAGTCGATACTTCACGAACTAATTTAGCGATTTCATATTCTTTTTCAAATGGCATGTAATCAAGTGGTGCTGTTACGTTATAACACATACCTAAATCAGCTTCTAAGTTATCTGCAACTGTAACATAATCATCAACAACCACATAACGTAGTCCATTACGATTAATCATTTCAACCTTATATCCTGCATCTTCAAGATGTTTGGCTACCTCATCCACTTTCTCTTGGAAAGGAACAAACTGAGGTTTCTTAGGCTTGGTTCCCATAATTTCTTGGTGTCCCATGAATGTATCTGCACCTTGATGCATTAGTTCACTTCTACCAAAATTTGCCTTTGCTTGAAACTTCATACAATTACTTTCTCTACCAAATGCATTCATTAGACCAAGTTTTTCTAGTGTTGGTAACTTTAAATCTGGAAATTCATCAAGAATAGAGGCAAGTGTATTAGACTTTTCATCGCCTGCTCTTGCTTGTCCCGCATCGGCCATCGCACCAATTCCAAATCCATCTAAGACAATAATAATAAATCTCTTTTTCATTTCTTACCTCCTAGACTATCATACACACCTACAATTTCAGGATGTCCTGAGTGAATTCCTTTAATCAGGCATACATCACTACGTGTTACAAAAATCTGATAACGGAAGCATAATACAGCACTATCACCAACATGATGTGGATTCTCTAATCCAAAATGATAATCAATCGAATCCATATCTGGTAGAATCACACTATCCTTCACTAAGCCATCATAAGAAGTACCTACTAATGCGTTTTGAATATGTCCACGACGATAGTATCCACCACCATAGATATATGCATGATTATCTAATATATGGCTAACTTCTGAAAGATAAAGAATACTTGGAATCTCTTCTGCATCGTAATCGACATGATATGGTGTTGTTCCAGAAAGTCCATGTCCTGGTTCAGCTGAAGTTATCTCAGGATATTGTTTCATCAGTTCTAGAGTATGCACGCATGTAGCTGAAGGTGCATTTACATTTTGAATATGACAACCCAATCCTTCTAAGAGATTCTTTGCTTTAAGAACTGTATATAGATTTTCTTGTGCTTCAATCTTCTTTGTTATTTCATCATATAGAAAACATGGAAAGTTATCGACACCAGCAATTTCAATATGTGTTAATTTTTTCGCTTTATGTACAAGTTCTTCTAATTGGTTTAAATAGAAGCCTGCAGTCTGCCCACTATAGATACGATCATTTTCACCAATCACACGTATACATATCTTTTGACTGATACCTACTTTCTTAGCTGCTTCGTTAATTTCAACTAATTTTTCATAAGAATAAACTGTGATATAGTCACAACCATACTCTACTAACTGATTGACCATCATTGATGGAATCTGTACTAGATGACCTGCATGTGCAATATGAAGATGATTTTTCATCATCACTTCAGCTTCTTTGAAGTCCACAACAACTGCACCTTTGTAGCCAATTTTCTCTAGTTCCATTGCAAGATATGGATTACGTCCAATCTGCTTTAGCATATAATAGAGTTCAATATTTTGATCGCTAGCTTTTTGTAGGATTGCTTTTGCATTGGTTATAAACTGATCAACATCAACTACATATGTATCAGGCATAATCTGTTTCTGTTGATGCATATGTACTGCTGTTTGAATAAGATTTCGATTTGTTTTACATAACTTATCTAGAAACATCTTTCGCCTTTCTAATACTCTCTTTCAGAATACGTATTATCGTATCTGGTCCACTTCGATTTGGATTGATACGTATCATTCTCTCTTCTAGTGTTGGATCTGCTTTTCTAAATGTTCCAGATACACGATAGAACATAGGAACTGCTTCATATTTGGACTCAGCTCCAACTGGGTTTGGTAGCCCACCTAACTTTTCAGCTTCTTCTAACACTGCTTTTGCAATATTATCTTCAAATTCAACCAATAATACTTTGGATTGTGCATTCGCTAAGAATGCATTTTTGATACCTTCTACTTCATAATTATTTAGACGTCTTACAAGTTCTTCATTTACTTCAGCCTGTATCGCTAGTGCAACAGGAGCATAAGTTAAACCACGCAATACTTCCATCGCTTGCCATCCTTGAACTTTTGAACCACCCGAATAATTCATCTTTTCAATTGCGTCAACTAAGGATGCCTTACCAACAACAACGCCAACTCCTTCTGGCCCTAATAATTTAAAGCAGGAGAACGCAGATAAATCTGCACCAAGTTCTACTCCAATTTTATGAACCTTCATTACTGCATAGTTATCATCTGTAATAATTTGTATATCTCTGACAGATTTAATAGCGCGAATCACTTCTTCCATATCATACGAATCATCAATCGCTTGACGTGTGTATTGAACAAGTGCAGTACGTATATTCTTATGTTCATTAAGAACTTGTTTTATTTCTTCAAGGTCATTAAAATTTGCCCTTACAGGAACAAGTCCCATTGATAGAAAACTTGTCTCAGTTGTTGGATAAATCGGTGATGTATGCACTAATATTTCTTCAGTTGGAGATGCCATCACTTGTAAACCACTACGGATAGCACCGGTACCAGAACCAATTAGTAATAACGCCTTCTCCGCATGAAAGAAATTTGCAATCACTCTTTCGACTTTTTGAGCATATACCGGTTTATTTAAACCAGGTACTACACCAAAGTCACCTGCAGAGAGAAACTCTTGGCCTTGAAACTCTTTTGTAATCTCATCAATTAATTGAAACTGTTTTTGTTTCGCTTCTTCCAAACTAATTGACTTTAAAGGATATGTATTCATTTACTACCTCCACTAAAAATGAGGCTCAGAAAATTTCTGAGCCGTTTTTTATTGAATATCAAAAATCCTACTTGGATTCTTTATCAATAGATGATCAATATCATCTTGACAAATACCGCGTTCTTTAAGAAGTGGTACAAACTTATCTAAGACAGCTGTATATCCGCTATATTTTCCAAAAGTCTTCATATATGATTTTCTAGAAATATCTGTCGAAAGGATAATTTTATCTACATATCCCTCTTTGATAAGTTGTGCAAGATTGTCAGCTCTACTTTCATCTTTCAAATACGATGTTTTACCAATCGTATCAAATCCAATATTTGCTCCTCGATCCATTAACGATTTCATATATTCAACATCATTTGATAGATCGATATGTCCAAGTACAACTTTATTAAGTGGCATACCCTTTTCTTCAAAAATATCTAATTGCTCATGTCCAAGTGTGCCCATTTGGCAATGTGTTGAAACACAACATCCCACTTTCTTTCCTGCAATTGCAGCTGCAGCAATGACTTTCTTTTCGTTTTCAGTCATTACTTTACTAGTAGCAACTTCTCCAATGACACCAGCCTTTATATTAGTATCATCAATACCTACTGTTAAATCTTTGATGAATATCTCAGCAATGTCATCCTCACTCATGTCATGAATATACTGTGGATGATACTGATCCAAATAGAATCCAGTTGGAGCGATAATATGAACATCACAAGTATTAGATAGCTTTAGTAAATCATTCACATTTCTTCCCATATCATTTGTGGACATTTCAACAAATGCTTGAACACCTAACTCTTTCGCAAAGTTAATTTCATCAATAACTAATTTCGAATATCCAAATGTAGAATCATCATCATTTCGAATTCTACCAAGATCAACCGATAAGTGTTCATGACACATTGTTACTCCTAATTTACTAGGATTAATGTCACCTCTCACAGTACGAATCATAAAATCCCTCGCTTTTCTAACCAGCTAATCCAATAAGCTGAACAAGATATAGTAAATTTAAGATAATTCCACAGGCAATAGCAGCGATAGGACCAATAGCCATACGCATTACTTTTCTACCTGTAGCTTCATTAATTAAGTAAATTGTACCACCGATAAAGAATCCACCAGCTGCACCAATTGTTGTAGCAGTACCCATAGATGCACATGCACCAATAGAACCAATTAATAATGCAAATTCAACAACCTGATTCATTGAAGAACGGATATTATCAGATGCATCACGAATAGATGGGAATCCACCCAAGAATTTACCAACAAATCCAAGTAACATTACTTCAGCGAAGATAATACCAGCACCTAGAAGTAAAGCAATAATTGGGTTAGGACTCAAGTATCCTGCAACATATACAAATGTAAATCCAGCTACACCGTATACACCTGTTGTGATAGCAGTTGTTGCAATTAATGGGATAAAGCTTAATCCACGCATTAATTCATTAGTAGCAGCTGTACGAACTAAGTCAGTGTTACCTGATGCATATGCAGTAGATAAATCGAACATTGATACTGTTGATCCAGCAAAAATATGTAAGTTACAAATTACAGCAATTAAAGCACCTGCAGCCATTAAGAATGGTAAATTCTTCTTAATTCTACCAACTCTTTCACTGAAGATATTATTTGAATCATCTTCAGCTTCTTTATTTTTGTTGCTTAAGTCTTTAACAATACATAATCCAATTAAGATAAGAACGCCTGTCATCATTGTCCATGCATCAGCACTAATTGTAGAGAACTTAGGGCCAAGAATTCTAGCAACCAATACAACTAAAGCAGAAATCAATCCATTCTTTGCACCAAATTGCATAAAGATAGCAATGATTGGGAAAATTGCAAATCCAGTAACTACATATGTTCCTACTTGACCCATTCCACCGATTAAGTCAATTGGTAATCCTGTGAGTACAGCATTGATAGCACTGATACCTGTGAAGCAAAGTAAGCCATATAGTCCACCTAAAATTGGAGCTAACCATTTCTTAGGTGAAGCAATTCCAATAATATCAGTTGCTAAGAATAATAACCATGGGTTCATTAAATTTGTAGCTAACGCATTACCAATACCTACAGAAGCAATGAATCCAACACTCAAGCCAAACGCAACAGAAGCAATCTCTGAACGCTTCATACGTTTTTCTAAATATTCTGGAATAACAGGTCTAATTCCGTCATGGAAAACCGCCATACCCATGTGTGACATAAATGATGTAAGTGCACATAATGCAATTACAGATAAAGCATTAATTAGATTAATTTGCATAATAATTATCTCCCTTATTTATTTTTTAATGCATCAATCAAAATTGGAACTGTATCATTGATACTGGATACTGTCATACCAAAGCAAATCTTTCCATCATTTACTGCCTTGATAATTTCTTCTTTATTAGGTCTTTGCCCATTTTTGCAGACAGTTGCGCATTTACTATATCCAACTAATCCGATTAGAATAGAAATTGCAGAGCCTCCACCACTTTCACAGGCACCTAAGTAATAGTCAGCTTCCCCTGATTTAAGAAGTTTTGAAGCGTTTAAATCATTTGTAATAATTGTTTCAATTTGTGGATCAGCTTTTTTTACAGCTAATTCCATCTCATTTTTTTGCATTCCCCCAATAGCAATTTTCATTCCCATCACCTATCTTTCTAGCAAATTGCAAATATGGATTAATAACAAGATTTCTTCACCATCAGGTATTTCAACCTGAATTAAATCTTTTACTTCATCTAGAATCTTTGAAGCCTCGACATACTTCGCATTTTGTTTTATCTCTGCAACTATATTCTCATCAAGTCCAGCTTCACATTCACCCTTTTCTACGCGTGATAACGCAATAGCCATATGAACACAGAATACTTCCATCTTTTCCTGATCAAAATCATTAGAAATAGTAATAAATTTATCGATGACAGCTTCTGATTTTCCTCTAACTGTTGTTGAGATAATATTCGCTTCAAGCAAAATATCTAATCTTTCAATAATACTATTTTTATCAATCATAATCCTCTCATATTAATATTCAATATTTTGTATTTTGTAAATTAATAATAACATAATCAATATTAGCGTCAATAAATATTTAAAATTATTCTAAAAATTTATCTTTGATATATGCTTGCATATCTTCATCAATACCATATTCTTTCAAGAAGAATTCTTCATAGCTAGAGTATTTATCTAATATACCGTCAAGCATTTCCCTACCCATCTGTTCATCTACACCTGCTTCCATCATAATGATTCGTTTAAGTGTCGGTTTCTTCTTGATTGCGCATTGATTTTTCTCTAGTGCCTTTTCAATACGTTCATAATAAGCCTGATTAGATAATAGATAGTCATCCATAATATCTTCGATAGATACACCTAGCAATAAATACATAAGAGCTGCGATAGCACCTGTTCTATCCTTCCCAGTAGCACAATGAAATAGTATTGGAAATTCTATATTCTGTTTCATCATTTCAATGATAAACATGAAACCTTCATTCCCAAACATCATATCCCGATATAATTGGACCATATGCTTATGTAATGTCTCTTGGTCACTATCATCCGAAATGATCATCTTATGAATCCCATACGGTGAGAAATCTACACCCTCGCCATTACGATCACGCATACCACTTACTCTATAATTTTCAATTCCTTCAATAACTGGGTCCGGATCATCAAATGCTTCATATGATGTACGTAAGTCTAATACCGTTTTAATCCCTAAATCTTGTATATGATGTAGTTCCTCTGCATTCATCCACCCTAGGTAACAACTACGATATAACAGTCCTGTTTTAACCTTTTTACCATCCTGGGTAAAATAACCACCTAAATCCCTAAAATTACAGATATGACGAAACTTTTCATCTTGTATTCTCATAATATACTACCTAATAACTCGGTGTTATAATTCCATCTAAAACAAGATTTTGAATCGTTAAGGTTTCTTTTACATCAAGCATCTGTCGCAATAGTTCAGTCATTTCAGGTGATTTACCATTTGTTACAATGACTGCATTTGTATCATCATTATTATCGATTGTAACTTTCACGTAATTTATTTTTGACATCTTATCAATGATTTCATCTTCATTCCAAACAGCCGCATCAATCTCACCATTTTGAACTAGTCGCAGTAAATTATTTGATTCAATAGGAATAAACTCAACCTTGTTCATTCCACATGCACGCTTTGTAATATCACTTTGATCAATCGAGTCACGATCGATACCAATTCGCATACCATCCTGAATATCTTTTATATGTTCATCATGGAACACGATAACATGCGATGAACAATAAGTACCCTCTCCAAATTCACATACAATATCAATTTGACCTTTGTGCGCATCCAAAAACTCTTTCGCTGCGTATTTCGATACAACCGCAAAATTATAACGATTCTCTAAGACCATAGCGATTCTATTCTTAGCACCTCTCATATACGATAGTGTCATTGGGATACCATGTTTATTTTCCATGGTTGTAATAATGCCTGTTGCTAGTCCTTCATATTTTCTAGAATATGGTAATGGCATAGCACCTACCAGTAAATTAATGCCTGCAAGTTCAAGTAGAATCTTATCATTCTTTTCAATTACATAAGATCCTAAGTGTCCTTTACTTACAATATGAATCGCATTATTATTCTGCAAGGTCTTAAGCGCAGATTGTGCAGTACCTCTTGAAATATTCAGTTTCTCACTTAACTCTGTAACAGTTGGTGTCCTATCCCCAACTTTATATTTTATAAGGGCTTTTGCAAGACTTAGTACTGCAAGTCCATTTTTGCTCATTAACTGATTATTATAGTCCATAGTTTAACTCCTATGATTATTATAGGATGAATATTCATTTTTTTGAATATTCAATGTACATTAAATTTTATAAAATTATTTTAAATATGTTATTTTTCTAGTGATATAATATACATATAGTAGATTTATTTAGGCATATTACATAATTAATAGAAAGTGAGAGAACGAATATGTTTGTCGATAATAAATTTTATAATCATGTGTATCAGATTCGGAAGAAGAGTTTTTGGAGATACTTTCTTTTGTATTTATTTTTACAATTATTAATCACTATTCTCTCTGATTTCCAGGCCATTCAGATGATTTTAACTGATAATATCAGTCAACTTAACTTTTTCGAAGTAGTACAATCAAGTTTCCTTCTATCATTTATTAGTTCAATTATAATGCAGTTTTTCACGCTTCTAATCCTCATGCAAATTTATAGAATTGCACAAGGCTCTTATACCAAACTAATTGATCTCTTTGAACCCGTAAAGGAGAAATGGCTAATTATCTTATGTATCTCTTCTTTTATAGCATTCTTAGATAATTTATTTGCATACTTTATCTCCAATACATTTTTATTACTGATTCCAAAATTAGTACTTTACTATTTAACAATTTTTATTGCATTTGCGATTTATACTTACCCACCACAGGCATATCAAGACGCAATCAGACATAGTATAAAAGAGGCTATTGATTCATTCAAAGATATGATTAAAATGGATATTCACTACATGTGGATATGCTTAGCAGCCTTACTCTTTACCCTAGTTATCATATTCCCTATTATAAAAACCATCTTTGGTGGTACCGTTCTAATCCCATTAGTTACACTTGAGGACCCTAGTTCTTTATATAGAATCACTAAATCAATGCTTCCATTAATTACCGCAATGTTTATTCCTTTACTTATTGTGCTAATTCTTACACAATACAGAGTATTCTGTGCCTATTATGCACATGCGCTATACTATTTCTATAAGTATGTAGAAATAAAACCAGACGAATCAGAAACACTTACACAGTCTACTGAATCAACATATGAGATTGATAAAAATGAAGATGCTTAAGCTTTATAGCATCTTCATTTATTTTTATAATAATGGTGCAAATAACTTCACAACACCAATAAATAATCTACGTAACAATCCATCCTTAATTTCACCCTTTTGAACCTGGTGCGATTTACTGATGGTATCTAACATATCATCACGTACATCTAGTACTTTCTTAGAACCGTAGAGATATGTGCCATTTTCAAAATGTAAATATAGAGAGCGATAATCAAGATTAATTGTACCAACCGTCGCAACTATATCATCACTCACAAATACTTTCCCATGAATAAAGCCTGGTGTGTACTCATAGATTTTTACGCCACCATCGATCAGATTGCGATAGAACGATCTTGTAATATTCCAAACGATCTTCTTATCTGGAATCCCTGGCGTAATAATACGTACATCTACACCACGTTTAGCTGCTAAGATTAATGCATTTTCTAATTCAGTATCAATAATTAAATATGGTGTACAAATGTATACATACTCACTGGCACGATTCAATATATTCATATAGATATTCTGCCCTGTGTTTTCTCCATCAAATGGTGTTTCACCATATGGGGAAATATAGCCATCTGTATGCTGTGTAACAGAGTCTACCTTGAAGACTGTATAATCATCATCAGTTTTACGAATCGCATTCCAGTTTGTTAAGAAGAGTACAGTATAGGACCAAACTGCTTCACCCTTAACTCGAATTACATTATCCTTCCAGTGGCCAAAGACCATCTTCTGATTAATGTATTCATCTGCTAAATTCATACCACCCGAGAATGCTACTGTGCCATCAATAACCATTATCTTACGATGGTCACGATGATTCATAACTGCACCTAAGAATGGATTAATCTTGTTGTAGCGTACACACTTGATTCCTTCACTTTCAAGCATATTTGCATAGCTTGTTGGAAGAGAGTGAATTGTACCCATATCATCATACATTACACGAACATCTAAGCCTTGAGCAACTTTTTCTTTCAGGATTGTATGCATACCTTCCCAAAGGTTTCCTTTTTCAATTGTAAAGTACTCTAAGAAGATAAATTTCTTTGCTTTCTTCATTTCCTCTAACATTACAGGATAACCAATATCTCCTAGAGGATAATAATCAAAATCAGAATTGCGATAGATTGGATATCCTTCAGTCTTAGATAAGTAGTGAAAATCACCTTTCATCTGAGGTACCATTTCTTCTAACTCTTCTAAAACTGTTTCATCTTGAACATAGTATTTCTTGGAATCGGCTGTACTTTTAATTAGTTCTCTAAAAGTTTTAGATGTAATTAAATTTGCACCCAACAATAGGAACAATGCTGTACCAGGGATCGGAAATAATATAATTAACAAAATCCATAGCATATCTGCAGATAAATGACGTGAATTATTAATAATATTGATAACAACTATCATGCCAAGTAATCGTAGTACTATTTCTATCCATACAAAATGTGCTGCAAAAAATAAAAATAGATTACGAACTATTATTGCTTCCAAAATTAAACCAATTGCAATGAGTCCAAACCGAAAGACTTTTTCAAAAAAACTCATACATTCCCCTCACTAAATCTATGTTCAAAATATACCATTTATACTTCACAATCGTCAATGCTTCATAATATTTGTAACATTCATAAACTGCCCTATATTCTCCTAAAAATTAGAATAATTTTTAAAAACTTGCTAGAACAGATAATTTATTTACTTTTTTCGGTTGAAAAGGTTGTAAAAAAGCCAATATTAAGAGAAAATTATAAACGGAAATTGAAAGGAGTTAATACCATGATTCAATCAACAGAAATTAAACCAGGTCAGTGTTTCGTTTGGGAAGGTGATTTATACCAAGCAATCACAGTTGACCGTAATAAGACAGCTATGGCTAAGATGAAGGTTGCTGTTAAAGTTAAGAACCCAAGAACAGGTGTAGTAAAGGAACTTAGCTTAATTGGTTCTGACCGTGTAGAAGAAGCTTTCATCGATAAAAGAGAAATGCAATACCTCTATAACGATGGTGCAAACTTAATCTTCATGGATACAGAAACATATGAACAAATCGAAATTCCAGCAAGCCGCTTAGACTGGGAAAAGAACTTCCTTAAGGAATCTTCAATGGTAAACATTCAGGTTTATAACGGAGAAATCTTAGGTGTACAGTTACCAGATAAGGTTAACTTACAGGTTACAGAGTGCGAAGTTGCAGTTAAGGGTAACACAGCAACATCTGCTACAAAGAACGCTACTGTAGAAACTGGCTTAAATGTTCGTGTACCATTATTCATCAACGAAGGAGAAGTAATCGAAATCTCTACAGCTGATGGTAAGTACTCTGGACGTGCTTAATCATTAAAATAGGCTATGACATTTATGTGTCATAGCCTTTTATTTAGACTGAATACCCCTGCTGAATTTTGCGAATGACTTTTTCAAAACGCTCAACATCCCAAGTGACTGGCGTTGGATATGTAGGATTGCCTTCCTTCTCTGCACCAATCGCAAGATAATGTATATCTGAATCCTGTATCTCTGATATTGATGTTGGAATGCCTAATGTTCGGTTTATTTCTTTTAGTTTTTTGATAAAATATTCTGCCTTCTGTTGATCTGTATGACCAGTAATGCCTACGATATCCGCAATATGAGCTAGTTTCTTTGTGATTGTGTCCCCATATTCTTCCAATACAATCGGTAAAATAATGGCATTGATCATACCATGTTGTAAATGATACATTCCCCCAATACCATGTGCTATTGCATGTACATAGCCAATATAGTTATTGGTAATCGCTACGCCAGCTTTGTAAGAAGCTTCTAAGAGTTCTAAACGATATGTTATGTTTGAGCCATCTTCAAAACTAGGAATTAAATATTGGAAAATAGACTGAATGGCCTCTAGCGCATACTCATTTGTCTTACGATTATTAAAATGATTGATATACGCTTCTATGGCATGCGTTAAAGCATCCATACCTGTATAAGCTGTCATCTTAGGTGGTAATGTAGTCAAAAGTGAAGCATCCAAAACTGCATACTTTGGAATTAGAAATAAATGACTTAGCGCATACTTACGCTTCCTAATTGGATCTGTAATAACAGCACCAGCAGTCACTTCAGAACCAGTACCAGCAGTCGTTGGTACAGCGATAAAAAATGGTAATGTTTTAGATACTATTCCTGTCTCTAATACTGTCTTTACATCAAGATGACTACTTTGTACACAAGCTAGTGCAGCTTTTGAGCAATCAATGACAGAACCCCCACCAATTGCAATGAGTCCTTGACAACCTTCTTTTATATAATATTCCTTTAGATTTTCGACATCCAAAATCTCTGGATCTGGCTTTACGTCATGAAAGATACTATAAGTGATATTACTTTTATCTAATCTTTCGAAAAATGGTTGTAATGTTCCTCTCTTGATAAATCCAGCTGTCGTAACAACCATATACTGATTAAGATGCTTTTCTTTTAAAACATCCACTAAATCTAATAATGAATGTTCACCTTTTATCATCTTAGGCTGTAAGTTTAGCTGTATTTTTTGAATTGGGCTAAAGAGTGCCTGTCTAGTTCTTAATAGAAAGTGTTTCATATGTACCTCACTTTGCTTTAGTATACCACCATGAATCTATAAACAAGAAAAACATATCCTCTAAATGAAGAGGATATGTTTTAAGTTTAATTATTCAGAAGTTTCTTCGTCTTGAACTCTCTTCTTGAATAAGAGTCTGTTATAACGCTTTTCAGCATCCTTACGAGCCTTCTCGAATAACTTATCTGCTTCTTCTTGGCCTAATACCTTAGGTAAGTTGAAGTAACGAGCTTCGTTGAGTAAGAACTCTGTGAACTTGGAGAAGTCTGGAGTACGAGAGTCGATCTGTAATGGCTTCTCAAGTCTTGGGTCGAAACGGTATAGAACTGTGTAACCACAAGCAACCGCATTCTTCTGAACGTTAGGCATGTTAATCAATCCACCCTTAATACCGTGCTCTAAGCATGGTGAGTAAGCAATGATAATTGATGGTCCCTTGTAACTTTCAGCTTCCTTGAATGCCTTGATTGTCTGTGACTGGTTAGCACCCATAGATACCTGTGCAACATAAGCTGTACCGTATTCCATGAAGATCTGACCGATATCCTTCTTAGCACCTTGCTTACCACCGGAAGCAAACTTCGCGATTGATGAAGCCTGAGATGACTTAGAAGACTGTCCACCTGTGTTGGAGTAAACTTCAGTATCAAGTACTAATACGTTTACATCTAGGTTATTCGCCATTACGTGGTCTAATCCACCGTAGCCAATATCGTAAGCCCATCCGTCACCACCGATGATCCAAACAGACTTAGAAACAAGATCTCTTTCAAGTTTGAGTAATTCCTTAACCTCTTGGTTAGAAGAAGCCTTAACCTGTTCAACTAACTTGTTAACGATTGTTCTTTGAACATCACGGTCATCATTAGCAGCGATATAAGCTTCGAATGATGCCTTCAAGTCAGCTTCAACCTTATCGAGGTTGTCTTCCATAATCTTGAGGATACGAGCACTCTTGTATGACTGAGCAATTGCCATACCATAACCGTATTCAGCGTTATCTTCGAATAATGAGTTAGCCCAAGCAACACCTTCACCATTTTCATCCTGTACGAATGGGTTTGTTGGAGTAGCAGAGCAGTAAATCATTGAGCAACCTGTAGCGTTAGCAACTAACATATCGTTACCGAATAACTGAGAAGCTAAACGGTAGTAAGGAGCTTCACCACAACCTGGGCAGCAACCAGATACTTCAAAGTAAGGCATCATCAAGGAGACACCAGCTTCAGTATTATTGTTACCGAATTCCTTCTTATATGTTGTGTGCTTGTATAGATAATCAGCTACTGGCTCTTGACCTAACTGAGTCTTAACGTCAGCTGGTGATAATGCCTTAGTAGGACATACTGTAATACATACACCACAGCCTACACAGTTCTCTGTAGAAACTTGGATTCTGAACTTGAGGTTAGCTTCCTTAGCTCCCTTATATGCAGGAGAAGGATCCTTCAATGTTAATTCAACGTTGTTTTCAGCAGCAATCTTCTGTGCTGTAGCAACTTCTTCTTCATTCATTAAGAATGAACGAATTGTAGCGTGAGGACATGCAAATCCACACTTACCACACTCGATACACTTTTCAGCTTCCCATTCAGGAACGAGTGTTGCGATTGTTCTCTTTTCCTTGAACGCAACGTTAGGATTTAATGTACCATCTGTTACACCGTAGTTTAAGAATGAAGATACTGGCATATCTTGACCCTGTAGGTGGTTGATTGGTGTTACGAATTCATCAAAGAATGCATCACCAGTTGAACCCTTAACAGACTTATCAAATTGTAAGTCAGCCCATGCTGGATCTACAGCCACTTCAACGATTCCTGAAGCACCTGTTTCGATAGCTAAGATATTCTTATCTACAACATCCTGTCCCTTACGAGCATATGTATGACGAGCAGAATCCTTCATTAATTCTAAGGATGTGCTATATGGCATAATCTGCTCATTTAGACGGAAGAATGCAGCCTGTAAGATTGTATTTGTGAAACGTCCCATTCCTGTATCTTGCGCAATCTTAGTTGCGTTAATGATATAGAACTTCGCATGACGTCTAGCAAGTCTTGCTAAGATACGGTTAGGTAATCTATCTGCAATCTCTTCTGCAGGGATAGTTGTGTTAAGTAAGAATGTTCCGCCTTCCTTAAGGTCACGAACCATATCAAACTGGAAGCAGTAACTATCTAATGAACAAGAGATAAAGTCAGCCTTATCAATGTAGTATGGGCTGTGAATTGGGCTCTTACCAAATCTTAAGTGAGAACGAGTTACACCACCAGACTTCTTTGAGTCATATGCAAAGTAAGCCTGTGAGTAAAGATCTGTATTGTTACCAATAATCTTAACTGTTGACTTGTTAGCACCAACAGTACCATCAGAACCTAAACCATAGAAAATACATGATGTATAGTCTGCATCAACTGTGATATCCACTGGTTCAATCGAAAGATTTGTAACGTCATCTTCAATACCAATTGTGAACTCTTCCTTTGGAGAATCCTTCTTTAATTCTTCAAATAAGCCATTGATATGAGATGGGTTTGTATCCTTAGAAGATAGACCATAACGTCCACCAATAATTGTAAGATCCTTAAGGTCACGTAAAGCATATACAACATCTAAGAATAATGGTTCACGAGCACCCTGTTCCTTTGTACGGTCTAATACAGCAATCTTCTTAACAGTTGCTGGAAGAACAGACTTCAAGAACTCAACTGAGAATGGACGGTATAAGTAAACCTTAATTAAACCTACTTTTTCGCCTCTCTTAACGAGTGTGTTAATTGTTTCTGTAATTGTATCTGTTACAGAACCCATAGCAATAATGATACGTTCAGCATCAGGTGCACCTACATATGTAAATGGTGCATAGTGACGTCCTGTATGCTCAGAAATCTTCTTCATATAATCAGCTACTACAGCTGGAATATTTGCGAAGTGGTTATTTTGAGCTTCGGCAGCCTGGAAGAAGATATCATCGTTCTGTGTACCACCACGAACAACTGGGTTTGTGTGTGGGTTTAGTGCTAATGCACGGAACTCTTCTAACTTTTCTTGGTTGATTAAGCTTCTTAAGTAGTCATAGTCCATCACTTCAATCTTATCGATTTCGTGTGATGTACGGAAACCATCAAAGAAATGCATTACTGGTACACGTTGGTCAATCGCAACCAAGTGTGCAACACCAGCAAGATCCATACAGTCCTGTACGGAGTGGGAACACATCTGAACTATACCTGTTTGGCGACAAGCATAAATATCAGAGTGATCACCGAAGATACTTAATGTGTGTGTAGCTAAAGTACGAGCTGCTACGTGGATAACTCCTGGTAACATTTCACCCTTTAACTTGTAAATATTTGGGATCATTAATAATAGACCCTGTGAAGCTGTAAATGTTGTAGCTAAAGAACCAGCCTGTAATGCACCGTGAATTGCTCCGGCAGCACCACCTTCAGACTGCATTTCCACAACCTTAACACGATCTCCAAACACGTTCTTACGACCTGCTGTCGACCATGCATCAACATTTTCCGCCATTGGTGATGACGGTGTAATTGGATAAATACCGGCTACTTCCGTAAAAGCATACGCGGCGTGGGCAGTTGCGGTATTACCATCCATAGCTTCGAAAACTTTTTTGTTTTCAGTACTCATATGTCCTCCTTCATAATACCTCTATATATTATAAAACTAAAACACATGAAATAATAGACATTTGCGCAATAAATACACTATTCCCCCGCTATTTTTCCATGATTTTTTGACAACGAAAAACAATCGGCTAACATTGTTTTATAAAGAAACTATCATTTGTTTATTTCTATGTCACTGTCTACATTAAAAAAGAAGTCCTAAGACTTCTTTTATTGATTCATGGATTTCATAACGGAACGAATCTGTGCCTCACTTGGCTTACGTCCCATTTGCATAAACATTGCACGAACCATCTTCTCATTGATTGGTGGATTTTCCTTAAGTTGCTTTTCGAAATATTTTCTTGTTAAGAAGAATGTTACGATTGCACCAATTAATCCACCAGCAATGAAGAATCCTAATGAACTCCAAAATTCCATAAATTACACCACCTATTCTTCATGTACCCTGTTATTTTAACGTGTTTTGTACATGCTTGCAACGGCTAAAACAGTGTTTTATTTAGCTGTATCTTTTGCAGTTGCCAATTTGATTAAATCAGCGTAGATGTTGTAAATCTTTTTGTACTGTTCTTCTGTCATTTCTGGATTTACATCGATATCATAGTCTTCCAAAACACCAACGTGGAAATCTACAACTTTACCATCTTTTACTGCCATAACATCTGGAATATATAGGGATGTTCCACCCTTTGGATTCTCTAAGTATGTTACGTCGATAAACTCTTCAACCTTCTCACGATACTGTGTAAACTCTTCGTCTGTCTTGTAGAATTTTCTACTTACGTCTACATAGTAGACAGTAACCCCAGCATCTTTCGCAGCTTGATTTAATACTGCAAATGCCTTTTGACTATAACGTGAGTCAGGTTTTGCAAATACCATTACACCTGAATATTTATTTTCAAAGAATGTAATAGCGGATGGTAATGAAATCTCCTTAATGGATGGATTCTTGTCTGTAATCTCTGTAAACTGTGAGATAGAACCATCTGTTACATAGTCTAATTTGTATTGTTCCTTTGGAGTGCAACCTAGCATGAATGCACATAGAACAAGCATCATTAACTTCTTTATCATTGAATTCCTCCTTCAATAACTTCCATTTTATCAAAAAAAGTCAGTTTGTTAACTGACTTAATCTAAACTTAAGACCGAAGGTAGATATAGTTCCCTCTTCTGTA
>JABZMB010000024.1 GCA_015256455.1 Solobacterium sp.
TTTATCTTGACGCAAAACCTATATTAGCCTATTATATAAAGGCACTTTTAGTGCGCTCATGCGTGGGAGGATAGCAATGTCCGCTGACCACTGCATGTGGATTCTAATATAAGGAGGAAAACCACATGGCAAAGAAAATTGCAAAAGTAGCTAAGCTACAATTCCCTGCTGGTGGAGCTAAACCAGGACCAGCTCTAGCATCTGCAGGTATCAACATGCCTAAATTCTGTACAGAATTTAACGACAAGACTAAGGACCGTCACGGTGACATCGTTCCTGTAATTATTACAGCTTACGAAGATAAGTCATTCGACTTCGTCATCAAGACAACTCCAGCTGCTATCTTATTAAAGAAGGCTGCTGGTATTAACAAGGCTTCTGGAACACCAAAGACAGTTAAAGCCGGTAAGATTACATTGGCTCAGTTAAGAGAAATCGCTGAGTATAAGATGCCTGACCTCAACGCTAATGACGTTGAAGCAGCAATGAACATCATTGCTGGTACAGCACGTAACATGGGTATCGTAGTAGAAGGCGAGGCTAAGTAATAATGGCAGGAAAGAAGTACAGAGCAGCGTTAGAACAAGTAGATAGCGCTAAGGTTTATGATTACAAGGAAGCGATTGCTTTAGCTAAGAAGATCAGCACAACTAAGTTTGATTCTTCAATGGAAGCTAGCTTCGTATTAAACGTTGACCCACGTCAGGCTGAACAGAACATTCGTGGAGCAATGGTATTACCACACGGTACAGGTAAGACACAGCGTGTATTAGTAATTACACAAGGTGCTAAGGAAGAAGAAGCTAAGGCAGCAGGTGCTGACTTCGTTGGTGGTGTTGATATGATTCAACAGATCCAAGGTGGCTGGTTCGACTTTGACATCATCGTAGCTACTCCAGACATGATGGGTCAGTTAGGTAAGTTAGGTAAGCTCTTAGGTCCTAAGGGATTAATGCCAAACCCTAAGACAGGTACAGTAACAATGGACGTTGCGAAGGCAATTGACGAAATCAAGAAGGGTAAGGTTGAATACCGTGTAGACAAGGATGGAAACATCAACGTATTATTCGGTAAGGTATCTTTCACTGAAGAAGCTCTTGTTGAAAACTTCAAGGCTTTATATGACCGTATCTTAAAGGCTAGACCTGTAACAGTTAAGGGTGCATACCTCAAGGGTGTAACAGTATCCACAACTATGGGTCCTGGTATCAAAGTTACAGTTGAATAAGTAATTTAAAAATCTCACAGCGATGTGAGATTTTTTTATATGCAATGATTAGATTAGAAGCCTTGTTTAAAGAACTTGCGGAATGTGGATACTTCTTCGGTAGATTGTGTTACAGATACACAGTACTTTGCACGCTCACCAATCCCTGGTTCATAAGTGATTGGTTCAAGTTTGAAGGATGCCGCAGGACTTTCCGCAAAGCAGTAGCCCATAGATGTACGTATCGATGAACCATTTTCTTTATTAAAGAATACTGGTTGGTCATATGTAGAAAGAGATGGGTCAACATAGACAACAACTACTTCACCAGTCTTATATCCCACGATAAAGTTGTAATGATGAGTGACTGACGCAATAACAGCACTATGGTAATTTTCAGAATGACAATATACCAGTTGATAATCATCACCATTTGGAACAGCTTCATTAAAAATTTCACGCATACGAGCTTTGTTTTTGGCATTATCCTCGTCAGATGCACCTGTGAGTGCTTTTTTGAATAAACCAAGAATGTTCATAAAAATCTCCTTTATTATTACTAGTTATAAGAGAATTATAGTGTTGATTCCAATACTCTTCAACCATAGAACGTCAAATTTGAATATCAAAAAACGTGATAAAATAGAAATAAAGTAGAGGTGATACTATGTTAGATGAAGGAAGACTAAGTCGTGTCATTGAGAAGATGACAACAGATTGTTTATTGATTACAGATCCGATTTCTATTGCGTATCTTTGCGGAAAGAAAATAGAACCAGGAGAAAGATTCCTTGGTTTATTAATCGGGAAGGGAATTGAACCGGTTTTGATTTTGAATCAATTATTCCGTTTTTCTGAGGAGATTGGTGTAAGAGTAGAGTATTATAAAGATACAGACAGAATTACAACGATCATTTCAAAGTTTATCGATAAAAATAGTAGCCTAGGTGTAGATAAGATTATGCCAGCTAGATTCCTAATTCCGATGATGGAAGAAAGCATAGCATCTGAATTTAAACTTGGATCTTACGCAGTTGATCATACACGTGCTGTGAAAGATGCTCGTGAACAAGAACTCATGCGTGCAGCATCTCATATTAATGACCTTGCGATGGCGGAGTTTAAGAAACTCATACACGAAGGCGTGACAGAAGTAGAGGTTGCTTCACAGATGTTAGATATCTACCTCAAGCTAGGCGCAAGTGGATATTCTTTTGAGCCTATCGTTGCCTTTGGTAAGAATGCGGCTGATCCACATCATATGCCAGATGATACGGTATTACAGGAAGGTGATACAGTACTCTTCGATGTTGGTTGCGTGGTGAATGGCTATTGTTCAGATATGACAAGAACCTTCTTCTATAAGAAGTATCCAACTGCAGAACAAGTAGAAGTCTATATCCTTGTTCGCAAGGCAAATGAACGTGCAGAAAGTTATTGCAAACCAGGTGTAAGACTATGTGATATTGATGCGGTAGCTCGTAATATCATCACAGATGGTGGTTATGGCGAAGACTTTACACATCGACTTGGACATTTCATTGGTACAGAAACACATGAATATGGAGATGTATCACAAGCATTTACCGACTTAACGGTAGAAGGAAATACTTTCTCCATTGAACCGGGTATCTATCATCCAAGTATCTTAGGTTGTCGTATTGAAGACTTGGTTTTGATTACAAAGGATGGGTGCGAAGTGTTAAATCACTATCCACATGAGATAGAAGTTATCGAATAAAGTCATAAAGGAGGAATATCCATTGATTAAGAATATGAAAAAGAGCAGAATTTTAATTCTATCAATTATCGGAATCATCGTTATTTCCCTGGGAATATTAAACTGGAACAAGCTAGGTAAGAAGGCAGGAGAAGATTTAACGAAGTATGACTATGTTGCAAGTTTCTATTCCATTCATCAAAATGGAAAGATGAATCCACAAACGAAGATAGTTTTTGCAAGTAGTGATAAGGAACAATTGGAATTTAGCGACAAAGTATATACTGCAGGTAGACTATTCCAAGAAGGAAATACAGTCCTAGCATATTCTTTCAGTGGGAATAAATCGCTACTCTTTGAATCAACAGCAGGATATTCAACATTCTCAATGGCCAAGGGTGTATTTGAATCAACCATATATACAGTGGAACTTGCACTCAATGGGACAAATGGAAGAATTGAAGTGATTAACATTGATGATGGATCAGTAGGTGAAATACGCGATATGATCCGATACACAAGTCCGGATCATAAAGTGACCACATCGCCAGTGATTTATACATCGATTTATCGTGCGGTAGAAATTGGTACAAGAATCTACTTTGTAGGATATGATATGGTTCAAGATCAATATGAATTGTCTTATCTGGATGAAGAAACAAATGAACTCCATTATGTAGATAATTGGCGCTATACTTCTGTTAGTTTTGAAGAATTGTTATATGTAAATGGAAAAATTGTGACGGTAGAAAATCCTTATAATAGTCGCTTTATGAAGGATATTACATTACCAGAGACGGCTAGCTTAACAAGTATGGACCCAGATACCTTAGAGCCAAAGAGTGTTTCACTAGATACAAAGAGAATTATTTCAGCCTATGCGTATAATGATCATATTCGTTTAGTAACGGTCGATAATCATCTACTGGAATATACAACGGATTTAGAATTAGTATCCGATAGGGATTTATCGGGAACTGATTTTGCGAAACTATATACGAATACCGACTATAAGTTGCATGGAATTCGTTATTTAGGAAATAAGGCAGCCGCAATTGTAACACCAAATACGGAAACAACAACTGAATTAGGAAAAATCTTAGAATTTGATGCGGATACATTAACTCTACAAAAGAGTATTACAATTCCTCTATCAGAAAATACAGGTTGGGAAACAGACTTTGTAGATTTACTGATCATAGAAAAATAGTAAATTAGACGACAATTGATAACTGATAGAGTGATTGCATAGTTTTTACACATGGGGGGGGATGACCATGAAGAAAATGTGTAGAATCTTGGCGTGTGTAAGTATACTATTCCTTACGGCATGCACAGCATCAAACAACCGTAGTACACAAACAACATCCACATCCGTTACAGAACAAAAGAAAGAAACTCCTGAACCAGAGAAAACAGTTTCTTTAGAGGTGACAGAAGCACTCCATGCATACAATGAATTGTTAGATAACATTGATGCATATGATTTTGGTATGGGTGATACAGTCTCAGATCATGTAACGTATGGCATCGTGTATCTGAATCATGACATCCCACAATTGATTGTGGAAAAGTTCTATGATGCTCAATTTATTGCAGTGGCCAAGATTTTTGGATATGATCCAGAAACCCAAACATACATTTCCTCGGATGCTGTTTTCCAGATAGATAATCCATCTCAAATGAAATTGAGTCCATCTGAAACATATGGATGGTTTACGCTATTACAGGATCACAAAGGGCTGGTCTATACTGAAAATAATCGTAGTACACATGAAATTCTCAAGATTGAGCTACTGACATGGGAAGATAATCAGTTAATCGTAAAGGAAATAACAAAAATGGAGTTCAATAGTCTTCCTAAGGAACCTAAGTTGATTATGCTCGGAATCAATGATCGTAGATTACTAAAATAGATATTTAAAAAAAGTGTATCCTGAATTAACGGGATACACTTTCATTTTGTTTGAGCCATGTTTGTAATAATTGAATATATTGTTCTGTCTCTTCGGCGAAAACCATATGACGACAGTTAGGGAATAACTGCCATGTAGAATGTTTGATGTTGTCATGCATTGTCTTAGCAACAAGTGGAGTGCATAAGTCATTTGTTCCAGATATAATAAGAGTAGGAATATTGATATGCTTTAATTCATCTGTAACTTCAAAACCTGCAAGACTACCAGTTGGTGTATATTCATTTGGTCCCCAACCATAGAGGTACGCTTCTTTACCTATCTTCTTCGGGCGTGTTAAGCAATCGGGTGCTTTGCCAACTTCGTAGACACCTGCACAATGTGCATGCATGAAGTGAGTATTTGCAGTGATGTAGTCTTCACTTTCATAATTACCTGTTTTTTCCGCAATCTCTATCGCACGTTGATCAGCTTCAGACATGAAACGAATCATGCGATGTTGTTCACTTGCCCAAAGGGAAGCAGAAGATAATGTGCTAGATAGTATCAGTGATTCAATACCAGTGGGGTTGTAATGCAATACATAGTCTAGCGCAAGCATGCCACCCCAGGATTGACCTAAAAGATGAACCTTTGTTAGGTTGAGATGCTTGCGTAATGCGATTAACTCATTGACCCAAGTTTCGGGTGTCCATAATTTAGGATGACCTTCAACGTAGGAATTTCCACAGCCAAGTTGGTCATACATGACAAGACAATAATCATCACAAGCAAGTGAATCAAGTAGTTCGAAATAGTTATGTGTAGAACCAGGACCACCATGTAATAGGACTAACGCAGGTTTGGTAATGTTACCGACAATACGATAGTAGGTTTGATAGTTTAAAAATGGCATGTAGCCTTCTGTAATTTTCATATGCATAGTATAACATGCTAGAGATAATGAATTTCACATTTTTGTGGGAAACATATTGTCTGAAGGTTTTTTAGACAATACGTATAATTAGAATAGAGGGTTTATAGCATGGATAGACAGGATAGATTACTTTTCTTATTAGTGAAGGAAAATGATCACAGTAAATCTCTAACAGAGTTAGCTGATGTTTTTGGTGTGACTGCTCGAACGATTCGTAATGATATTGAAGCGCTCAATGATGTGGTTGTTTGTAATGGGGCAAGAATCAAGATAGAACGTAAAGGTATTTCAATTGAAATTCAAGATAAAGAAATGTTGGAGGATTTTTTACAGTCTATCGAGAGTAATCGTGAAAGAGTTCTAACAACGCAAGATCGTATTCGCCAGATTATAGAAACCTTACTTACTTCAGATCAAAGTGTGCGTATGGATGATTTAGCGGATGCGATGTTTATCAGCCGTGCAACTCTAAAGAATGATATGAAGACAGTACGTAACATCCTTGCGGATTTTGGTATTGAGATAGATTATCGTGCATACCAAGGAATGCGTGCAATTGGTAGTGAACAGCAGTATCGTCTTTGTCTAACTAGAATACAGATGGAAGAACCATTCTATACCCAACAACTACCAGAAAATAATCGATTGGATATCATTCATAAAATTATCACAGATAAAGTTGTGAAATACAATTTTATGATTTCGGATTTATCACTGAATAATTTAACATTCCATATCTATATCGCAATTCAACGTATCCTAGATGGCAAAGTGATTCATCTTGGTAAAGAAACAGAAAAGCAGATGGAAAATGATAGTGATATTGCGATGACCAAGGCTATCATTTGTGATATTGAAAAAGAATTTGATGTGAAGTTTCCAGATAGTGAAGTGTATTACGTGCTAATGCATTTGAGTAGTAAGAAGATTATCCGACTTAATAATGGACAGCAAAGTAGTTCTGTTGTGGATGAAGAAACATTTGAAATTGTTTTGGCAATGTTAGAAGCGGTTAATGAAACGTTCCGTATTGATTTGCGGTATGACTTTGAACTTGTGACATTATTATCTCTACATGTCATACCGTTTAAAGTGAGATTACAGAATCACATCGCAAGTTATAATCCGCTAGCGAATCAAATCCGTGAGCACTTTGTGCTTGCATACTCAATGGCCACTGTTGCCTGTGGTGTATTAAAGAAAATGTATAACAGATGTATCTGTAAAGATGAGATTGCGTACATTGCGTTGCATTTCAACGTAGCGCTGGAAAAGAAGCGTGAAAAACAAACAAAAGAAAAAGTATTAATTGTCTGTGGAAGTGGACGGGCAAGTTCTGAGTTATTGCGTTATCAGATTGAAGAAAAGTTTGGTAAGAATCTAGTGGTTGTTGGAACTGCGAGTTTAAATACACTGCATAATCAGAGACTTGACGGAATTGATTACATCCTGACAACTGTACCAATTGAAGAAAAACTAAACATACCAGTGATTGAAGTCAATGCTTTCTTGGGGAAGAGTGCAATTGAAAATGTTCATGCGATGATCCAGAAGACACGAGACTTACAAATCTTTAATTACTTCCGTGAGGATATGTTCTTTGGGGATTTACCATATAACGATAAAGAGGAAGTTATTCATTTCTTATGCATGCAAGCACAGAAGAAAGTGGATATCTCAAATGACTTTGAGGAAGCTGTGCTTGAAAGAGAAAGTATTGGAGCAACTGCATTTGGAAATATGGTTGCCATTCCACATCCAATCCACCCGATGGGTAAGGAAAGCTTCGTTGAGATCGGCATCTTACAAAAACCAATCCAATGGGATAAGGATACGGTACAAATCATCTTCCTATTATCTATGAAGGAGAAGGGCGATGATACCATGCCTGCATTCTATAAAGTACTCAGTCAGATTGTGAGTTCTGACGAATACACAAAGGACCTAATCCGTACACAAAGCTTTGATAAGCTACATGAAATTATTCTGAAGATTGAAGAAGAATCCGTATAATGAATTTCCATTTTGAAATTGAAAAAAGTGAACTGGTCTCGATTGTTGAATAGATAGACAATGTAGATACAGGCGAAAGGAGACAAAAATGTTTGCAAAAGAATTAACGATTTTCACGGACAAAGTTTATCGTGACAAGTATGAAGCAATTGAAGAGATTGCACATTTACCAAATGAATTTGTAAATAATAACGATGAGTATGCTAAGGCAGTTATTGACCGTGAAAACGTAATCGCAACCTATATTGGTTATGGTATTGCAATCCCGCATGCAATCTCAGCTGCAGTCAATCAAGCATTTGTTATCTATGTGAAATTCTTGAATGGATGTCCATGGACAAATGAAGATGGCGAAGACAGAGTGGATCACATGATGATGATTGGTGTACCTGCTGATAAAGGATCTACGCAACATTTGAAGATTCTAGCAGAGCTTAGCAAGAATTTAATGCATGAAGATTTCCGTGAGAAATTCTTAAATACAAAGAGCCCTGAAGAGTCTTACGAACTTTTGAAATCTATTGAAAAGGAGATGGAAGTATGAAATTAGTAGCAGTAAGTGCATGTACAGCAGGTATCGCACATACGTACATGACACAAGAAGCAATCGAGCAGGAATGCAAGAAGAGAGGCATTGACTGCAAGGTTGAAACACAAGGTGGTATGGGTATCAATAATGAGTTGGAACAAGATGAAATCGATGCGGCTGATGTCGTTATTCTAGCTATCGCAATTGGCATCGAAGGCGATGAACGCTTTGATGAAAAACGTGATGCAGGTAAGGTTATCGAAGTTGATCCAACACAAGCAATCAAAGACATTAAGAAATTAATTGATAGAGCGGAGGCTTTGGCAAATGAGTGAGATGAATCATAAGTTGAAAGAAACTGGTCGTAGTTTATTTAAAGCATTTAATACAGGTATCTCATACTTCTTACCAGTCATTATCGCTGGTGGTATGTTATTCTCATTTACTTTATTTACAGGTCATATCGAGAATGGCGCAATCATTCCAAGCAATCAGTTCTGGCAGAACGTGTATAGCTTAGGTATTGCCGGCTTCTCCATGATGGTTCCGGTTATCTGTGGATATATCGCTTACGCTATCGCTGGAAAACCTGCATTAGCTCCAGGTTTGATTATGGGTTATGTTGCAAATAATCCTATCGGAGAAGAACAATTATCTACAGGATTTATTGGCGCATTACTATTAGGTTTTATCGTAGGTTACTTCGTTAAGTGGATGAAGACTTGGAAGGTTATTGACTCCTTGAAGCCAATGATGCCTACATTCTTTATTCCTCTATTAACGACATTTGTCGTTGGTATCTTCTACATCTATGTTTTAACAGGACCTATCAATGCGTTTGTACAGGTTATCGTTGATGTTATGAATGGCTTAAGTGGAACAAATGCAATCTTGTTAGGACTTGGAATTGGTTTACTCGCAGCTGCCGACTTTGGTGGACCATGTTCAAAGGCTGCTACAGCTTTCACACTTGCGTTAATGTCTGAGGGAATCTATGGACCTAACGGTGTATTCCGTATGTGCTGTGCAATTCCTCCACTTGGTATGGGTCTTGCGTCATTCATTTTAAGAAAGCATTATACAAAGGCAGACCGTTCTGTAGGTATCTCTGCTTTCCTACTTTCCTCAGGTGGTATTACGGAAGGTGCTTGGCCATTTGCAGGTAAGGACTTCAAGCATACTTGGATTGCATGTGCAATCGGTACAGCAATCGCTGGTGCATTAGGTATGGTACATGGTGTATCTTCCGTTGTGGCATTTGGTGGTATTGTTGCGATTACTGGTGTTATTGAAGGACAGGTTTGGTATGTTGTGGATATGTTAATTGGAGCGCTGATTATTGTAGCTATCTTAGCAATCACAAAGAAACCATTAACAGCTGAAGAGCTAGCAGAAGACAACAAATAATAAAAGGCATAATCGCAAATATACACTAAAGGGTGTGATCTAGGTCACATCCTTTACTGTTTTTAAGAAAGTAATTTTAAGTTTGGTTGTTGGATGCTTCGTTTAAATAGGAGATAAAAACACCTTAGATTCGTTGGCATCTAAAGTGTTTTGAGGATGTTTAAAATACGTTATAGAAGTATAAATTATGATTCTTTGGTTTCGAAATTAATTTTGTGCAGTGTATCTAAAAGAATCTCTTTTCTAAGCGAAGTTAGCCATGAAGAGAATTGTACAACATCAAAGGCATAGGTTTGATTAAGTTCGTATTCATTATCAGACCATGTATCAATCGGTGATTCATTATGCTGTATGACTGCTTCTAACTTATCTAAGGCTTTGTATATTTTAGATTCTAGGGTTTCTTGTTTGTTCATTTCACTATATAGTGCTGTCATTCGTGTTGAAATGCTTTCAGGGAGAGTATTTACCCATTGCGATAATAATGAATCTTCAATATCACGGTCGTGATTTGTTTTAATAAACGTTGGAATATCACCCGTAAAACATTCGCCTAGATCATGAATTAAACACATACTGATTACTTTATCAATATCTGCATCAGGAAATTCATCCTTTAAAAGAAAGGCCATAAGGGAAATTCTCCAACTATGTTCAGCGACACTCTCGATTCGTCTTTTACTCGTGGTGCAGTGTCGTGGAGTATCTTTCAACCTTTCTGCGATATGTAGTATCTCTAAGTATTCTCTTGGATTCATAGTGAGTCATTCTCCTAAAATCTATATTGGCAAGTAAAATCTTGTGATTCAAAAATATCATATTTAGTATATATCGTCATAGGTTATAGTGTGTATCTCTTTTTTAGATAAGGGCGGAAACTTTAATGATAGTTTGCTGGAAAGACAATGGAAATAACAATGTAGATGGAACTTGACAATCTGAGAATGCGTGGTATCATATCATCGTTATCAAATACCACAGACAGTAACGGCGTATGCTTAATAAGGTTACCGAGGTAGATGAAAGTTCATATTAATGTACTTTTGCTCTCGCTGTCTGCGAGGGCTTTCTTTCTAAATGTGTATTCGATAACAGAGAATAGGAAGGTGAAGTATGAATCAGACTGTATTAGACTCTAAGCAGGGTGTCGTTTCCGAAATTAAGGAAAAATTCACTAACTCTTCATCAACTATCGTTGCCGAGTACCGTGGCCTCTCAGTTGCTGAGGTTACAGAACTCCGTAGAGCATTACGTGCTGAAGGTGTTGAACTTAAGGTTTATAAGAACACATTAGCTAGTAAGGCTGCTGAAGATGCAGGATATGGTGATCTTAAGGATTGCTTAACAGGTCCTAACGCATTGGCATTCGGTGGTGATGAAACTGGTGCTGCTCGTGTAATGGCTAAGTTTGCTAAGAAGCACAAGGCATTAGTTCTTAAGGGTGGTATTGTTGAAGGCAAGGTTGTTGACCTCAACACAGTAAATGAACTCTCTGCACTACCAAACAGAGAAGGCATGCTCAGCATGTTGCTATCTGTATTGAACGCTCCAGTATCTTCATTCGCACGTGCTGTGAATGCTGTTGCTGAAGCAAAACCAGCTAACGGAGCTGCTCCGGTTGCTGAAGAAGTAAAAGAAGCTGCTGAGGCAGCTGCCTAAGAAAGAAATAGAAGAGGAGAAATTAATCCATGGCAAAGTTAACACAGGAAGATATCCTAGCATATCTTGATGAAGCTACAATTCTTGAACTAAATGAACTCGTAAAGGCTATTGAAGAGAAGTACGGCGTTTCTGCTGCTGCTCCAGTAGCAGCTGCTGCTCCAACAGAAGCTGCTGCAGCTGCTCCTACAACAGTTAATGTTGTATTAGCTGCCGCTGGTGACTCTAAGGTAGGCGTAATTAAGGTTGTTCGTGAAATCACAGGTCTTGGACTTGTTGATGCTAAGAAGCTCGTTGATGGAGCTCCTGCAACAATCAAGGAAAACGTTGCTGCTGAAGAAGCTGAAGAACTCAAGAAGAAGCTCACAGATGCTGGTGCAACTGTTGAATTCAAGTAATCTAGAAAATAACAGAAAACACATGAAAAGCCGAATAATCAATTGTTCGGCTTTTCGGGTATTAGAAAGGAACGGTTAATGGCACATTATTTTACCGATAACCGAAATCTGGATGAGAACCGGAAGGAACATACTTTCCGGTTTTTAGACCGTTTATATATCTTTACGACTGACAACGGTGTATTCTCAAAAACAGGTGTGGACTATGGAAGTTATGTCTTACTGAAAGCAATCAGCAAAGAAGAACTCCATGGTAAGGTTTTGGATATGGGTTGCGGATATGGAACACTAGGCATCATTACAAAATCATTATTTCCTAGCTGTGAAGTCACAATGGCAGACATCAATCCACGTGCTGTAGAACTGGCACAATTAAACTGTGGATTGAACCAAGTAGAGTGTACTGTGCTTGTTTCGGATGGATATGCTGAAATCAAAGGCCAATATCATTTTATTATTACCAACCCTCCGATTCGAACAGGAAAGAAAGTTATCTATAAAATGTTCGAGGATGCATATAGTCATCTAACAGCAGGTGGTTCTATCTATGCAGTTATCCGAAAACAACAAGGCGCAGAAAGTGCTAAGAAAAAGTTTGCGGAAATATTTGGAAATTGCGAGGTAATCTCTAAGGATCGAGGGTACTATATTTTGCAAAGTAGGAAGTTGACGGAATAAAAAAGTTGTTCTATTATAGTAAATTGCAAAAGAGTCGAATAGGGATGGGGTTATTCTACCCTTTTTCGACATTTCTGGCGGTGCAGGCGAAAGGATGGCGAACAAATGGAAAATAAGCAGACATACCACGTTGTGCATTATGGCAACAAGGCAACTCGCAGAGATTATTCTAAAGTTAGCAGCGGTCTAGATCTACCTGATTTGGTAGAAATTCAGACTGCGGCTTTTGACTGGTTTCTAAGAGACGGTATTAAAGAAGTATTTAACGATGTATATCCAATTTCAAACTATGCGGGTAACATTCGTTTGAAGTTCCTAGATTATGAATTTGGGGAACCAAAGTATTCAATTAGTGAATGCAAATACAGAGAAGTAAATTACAGCGCTCCTCTTAAGGGTAAGATGGAGTTAGAAGTTATGGATCCAGAGACTGGTGAAGTAATTACAAAGAATGAAGAGGTCTTCTTAGGAGACTTCCCTTTAATGACGCCAACAGGCACATTTATTATTAATGGTGCTGAGCGTATTATTGTATCTCAGATTGTTCGTTCTCCAGGTGCGTACTTTGATATTGAATCAGAAGAGCGCACAGGTCGCGATACATACAAATGTGAATTGATTCCAAGCCGTGGAACGTGGTTGGAATTTATGAGTGATGATAAAAAAGCTGCACTTGGCCGTATTTTAAACGTATCAATTGACCGCAGAAGAAAAGTATTAAGCTCAATCCTATTTAAGGCAATTGGTTTATCCTTGAACCTTGAACGTGGTGAAAATGCATTTGATACAACAAACATGAAGAAGTTCTTAAAGGCATTAAACTTACCTGTACATTCAGATGTTATCGTGCCAGAAGAAGAACGTGAATTCCAGAATGACTACATGTTATTGTATACAGCTATCTTTGGAAATTACGAAGAAGTGCGTAATACACTTGCGGCAGATAAGACAAAGACTAAGAATGAAGCACTCTTAGCTGTCTATGAAAACCAGCGTGCTGATGAAATCGCAACAATTGATGGTGCGGTTACTTTAATGGACGCTAAATTTTTCGACTATAGAAGATATGACTTAACAAAGGCAGGTCGTTATAAGGTTCATAAGAAGTTAAGTGTCTTAGACCGTATGGAAGGCCTATCTCTTGAAAAGGATTTAGTAAGTGCTGAAGGCAAGACTCTTGTAAAGAAGGGTGTTGTGATTGATAAGGAATTAAGAAATGAGTTACGTGCCGAAATTGATAAGGGTATCAATTGCCGTGCGTTACCATTTACACATACATTCTCACACCCATCTACAGTAGTAATGGATACATCTTGGAAGAATAGCTTAGTAGGACGTATCTTAGCAGTTGATTTAGATGGTAAGACAGAACGTACAACATTAGAAATGGGTACAGTTCTAACAGAAGAAGATGTAAAGGCTATCGCTAAGGAATTTAAGCAGGTAACTGTTTACTCTGGTATTATCGCTTCCCCTATTAAGGTAACAAACGATAATGTGAATGCAGTTCTTGACTACGGTTCCCGTATGTTTGAAATCGGCCGTGTTACATTAAACGGTGAAGATTTAACAAACGCTGATGGTGAAGTAATGTGTCCAACATACCTACCAGATGTTGAAGTGACTAAGCTTTCTACAGCTGATCAAGAAACAATCGTAGCTGAGGCTACAAACCATTCAGGTGAAGTAACTATTTGGCTAGTAGGTGCATGTGTACAGGAAGTAACTGTAATGCAAGAAGGTCACCCAGTGAACTTGATTGGTATTGACCCATTAAATGACAAACACACTATCACAATGAGTGATATGTATGCTTTATATAACTACGAACTCACAATGTTCGATGGTGTAGGTTCCCAAGATGATATTGATATGCTTGGTAACCGTCGTATCCGTACAGTTGGTGAATTGATTCAAAACCAATTCCGTATTGGTTTATCACGTATGGAACGTGTTGTTAAGGAAAGAATGTCTATCGCAGACACAGCAAACTTAACACCTAAGCAGTTAACAAATATCCGTCCATTAACAGCTGCGATTAAGGAGTTCTTCTCTTCATCTCAGTTATCTCAGTTTATGGATCAGGAAAACCCACTTGCGGAGTTATCTAACAAGCGTCGTATTTCTGCGTTAGGACCTGGTGGTCTTACACGTGAACGTGCTGGCTTCGAAGTGCGTGATATTCACAACTCTCACTATGGACGTATCTGTCCAATCGAGACACCTGAAGGACCAAACATCGGTCTGATTTCTTACCTTACAACTTATGCGAAGGTAAATGAATATGGATTTATCGAAACCCCATACCGTAAGGTTGTGAATGGCAAGGTTACTGATGAAATCAAGTACATGCCGGCGGATGAAGAAAATGATCACGTAATTGCACAGGCAAATGAGATTAAGGATGGACATCTTGTCGGTGATAAGATTATCGCTCGTATCAAGGGTGAAACTGTGATGGTTGACCGTAGCCAAGTTGACTATGCCGACGTATCCCCACGTCAGATTGTTTCTGTAGCGACTGCGTGTGTTCCGTTCTTGGAAAACGATGACTGTACTCGTGCCCTCATGGGTGCCAACATGCAGCGTCAGGCCGTACCTCTTATGAATCCACATAGTCCATTTGTTGGTACAGGTATGGAACACGTGATTGCACGTGACTCAGGTTCTGCTTGTGTTGCGACAGGTCCAGGTGTTGTTACATATGTTGACGCAACAAAGGTTGTTGTAGCAGAAGATAACGGCAATGAGAAGACATATGAACTAACAAAGTATCGTCGTTCTAACGCTTCTACTTGCTTAAATCAAAGACCTATCGTTTGGAATGGTGAACGTGTTGAACGTGGCACAATTCTTGCGGATGGTCCAGCGATGGAAAATGGTGAACTTGCTTTAGGTCAAAACGTTACAATTGCGTTTATGACATGGCATGGTTATAACTATGAAGATGCGATTATTATGTCTGAAAAGATGCAATCGCAGGATTATTACACATCTGTACATATTGAAGAATATGACATTGAATGCCGTGAAACGAAGTTAGGTCCAGAAGAGATTACTCGTGATATTCCTAACGTCGCTGAAAGTGCATGCCGCAACCTTGATGGTCGTGGTATCGTCATGGTCGGTGCAGAAGTGAAGGAAGGAGATATCCTTGTTGGTAAGGTTACTCCTAAGGGTCAAACAGACCAAACTCCAGAAGAGAAGTTGTTGATGGCTATCTTCGGTGAGAAGTCACGTGAAGTACGTGATAACTCCCTCAAGGTACCACATGGTGGTGCTGGTATTGTTCACAGTATCCGCGTATTCAAGCGTAAGGAAGATCATGAACTTCCACCAGGAGTAAACGAAGTTGTTAAGGTTTATATCGTTCAGAAACGTAAGATTTCTGAGGGTGATAAGATGGCTGGACGTCACGGTAATAAGGGTGTCATCTCTCGTATCAACCCAGTTGAAGATATGCCATATATGTCAGATGGAACTCCTATCGACATTATGTTGAACCCATTCGGTGTACCATCACGTATGAACATCGGACAGGTATTAGAGGTTCATCTTGGTTTCGCTGCGAAGAAGTTAGGCGTTAAATTTGCGACTCCAGTATTTGACGGTGTTTCTAACACAGACCTACGTGACATCATGAAGGAATCTAACTCTTCACCAGATGGTAAGTATGTTCTATATGATGGACGTACAGGTGAGGCATATGACGACCGTATCTCAGTTGGTGTCATGTATATGATTAAGCTTGCGCACATGGTCGACGATAAGTTACATGCACGTGCAACTGGTCCATACTCACTTGTTACGCAACAGCCATTAGGTGGTAAGGCACAGAATGGTGGTCAGAGATTTGGTGAGATGGAAGTTTGGGCTCTTGAAGCATATGGTGCATCTCATGTATTACAAGAAATCTTGACTGTGAAGTCAGATGATATTGCTGGACGTACAAAGACATACGAAGCAATTGTGAAGGGTAAGGATATGCCAGAACCTGGTATTCCTGAATCATTCCGTGTATTAGTACACGAATTACAAGCTCTTGCGATTGACGTACGTATGATGGATGACGCAGGCAATGAGATGGATCTCAAACAGATGGAACAGGAAGAACTCAAGGAAGAAACAACACTTGATTTTGACCCATCTACACTTGTAAATGATGCGGAATCAAACGAAAATCTAACAATCAAAGATGAATTAGATGAAGAAATTCCTGAGGCAGCGACCGTAGGGTTCGATGACTTCGGGGAAGAAGATCAATAAGGAGGATGCTTAGATGAATATTAATAACTTTTCAGCGATTAAAGTCGGTCTGGCATCACCAGAAAAAATCCTTGCTTGGTCATATGGCGAAGTTAAGAAGCCAGAAACAATCAACTATCGTTCTCAGAAGCCTGAGCGTGATGGTTTATTCTGCGAACGCATTTTCGGTCCTACTAAGGACTGGGAGTGCGCTTGCGGAAAGTTCAAGAAGATTCGTTATCAAGGCGTAGTCTGCGATCGTTGTGGTGTTGAAATCACAAAGGCTAGCGTTCGTCGTGAACGTATGGGTCATATTGAACTTGCTGCTCCAGTAGCACATATTTGGTATTTACGTGGAATTCCTTCCCGTATGGCACTTCTATTAAACGTAGCGCCTAAGTCATTAGAAGAAGTTGTGTACTTCGTATCTTGGATTGTAACTGACCCAGGTGATACAAATCTTGAATACAAACAGATTCTTTCTGAGAAGGAATACCGTGAGAATAACGCTATCTATGGCGCTGGTAGCTTCGTTGCACAAACAGGTGCAGAAGCAATTAAGACACTATTAGAGCAGTGTGACGTTGAAGCTGAATATACAGCAATTATGTCTGAACTTGAAAAGTCTAGTGGTGATAAGCGCAAGAAGCTAATCAAGCGTTTAGAAACAGTAGAAGCATTCCGTAACTCTGAAAACAAGCCAGAGTGGATGGTATTAACTGTATTACCAGTTATCCCGCCAGATCTTCGTCCAATGTTACAGTTGGATGGTGGTCGTTTCGCTACTTCTGACTTAAACGATTTATATCGTCGTGTTATTACTCGTAATAACCGTTTAAAGAAGTTACTTGAACTTGGAACTCCTGCAATTATCGTTCAAAATGAAAAGCGTATGTTACAGGAAGCTGTCGATGCGTTAATCGATAACGGTCGTCGTTCTAAGGCAATCACAGGTGCTGGTGGACGTGCACTCAAGTCCCTATCTCATTCCTTAAAGGGTAAGCAGGGACGTTTCCGTCAGAACTTATTAGGTAAGCGTGTCGACTTCTCTGGTCGTTCCGTTATCGCAATTGGACCATACCTTAAGATGTGGCAGTGTGGATTACCTAAGGAAATGGCAATTAACTTATATAAGCCATTTGTAATTAATGAATTAGTAAACTTACAGATTGCGTCTAACCCTAAGACTGCCGAGAAGTTAATTGGTCGTCAAGATCCACGTGTTTGGGATGTTGTGGAAAAGGTTATTGCTAACCACCCAGTATTCTTAAACCGTGCACCTACACTTCACCGTTTAGGTATTCAGGCGTTCTTCCCACGCTTAGTTGAAGGTCGCGCAATTCGTGTGCATCCGTTAGTATGTCCTGCATTCAATGCGGACTTTGATGGTGACCAGATGGCTGTCCATCTCCCATTAAGTGAGATGGCAAGAGCTGAAACCGAAGTCTTGATGTTAGGTTCTAACAATATCTTAGGTCCTAAGGATGGTAAGCCTATCGTTACACCTGGACAGGACTTAGTATTAGGTAACTTCTACTTGAACATGGAAGAAACAGCTGAAGAGTTCAAGAAGAAGGCAGACGCTCTAGAAAAGCTTGGCGAAAAGACTGAAGCGGCAAGATGGAGAAGATACAGTGAGAATGAAGGACACGTATTCAAGGATGTCAACGAAGTAATGATGGCATACCAGACAGGTGTTGTTCACTTACATAACCGTATCGCTCTTCCTGCAAGAGCAGTTAATAAGACAGGCTTTACAGAAGGACAAAATAACAAATACTTATTAACAACAGTTGGTAAGATTATCTTTAATGGTGTATTCCCTGCAGATTTCCCATATCTCAATGAGGTAACTCCAGAAAATCTAAAGGCAACACCAGATTCAGAGTTTGTTCCACTAGGTACAGATATCAAGAAGGAATTTGCTGGCCGTAAGGTAGCATCTGAATTTAAGAAGAAGGACTTAGGAAACTTGATTGCGGCTGTCTTTGACCACTACAAGACAAATGGTACATCAGACATCTTGGATAGTTTGAAGGATATGGGATACCTCTATTCAACATTAGCAGGTATGACTGTAGCCCTCAGTGATATTTCTGTTGCGCCAAATAAGGAAGCATTAGTAGCTGAAGGTCGTAAGAAGGCTGAACAGTTCAACATGTTACGTGACAGAGGTCTATTAACTCCTCAGGAATGGGAAGCGAAGTTCTCCTCACTCTGGAATGATGTTAAGAACGATGTTGGTAACAACTTGATGGAATCCATGGCGCGTATGAACCCAATCAACATGATGGCTGTATCTGGTGCCCGTGGTAACAAGAACCACTTTACACAGTTAGCTGGTATGCGTGGATTGATGGCTCGTCCTACACAGTCTAAGTCCCGTAAGGAATATCAACCATCTATTATCGAAGTCCCAATTTATTCATGTTTCCGTGAAGGTATGAGCGTATCAGAGTTCTTTATCTCCACGCACGGTGTACGTAAGGGATTAACAGATACAGCCTTGAAGACTGCTGAATCTGGATACTTAACACGTCGTCTTGTCGATGTTGCGCAAGAAGTTATCATCGGAGAAGAAGACTGTGGAACAGAACGTGGATATCTCGTTAAGAATATCTATGAAGATAAGATTCTACGTCCAGATGAAAAGCCAGTATTAATTGAAGGCTTATTCGATCGTATCGTTGGACGCTACACACAAAAGCCAATCTTAGATCCTAAGACAGGTGAAGTGATTGTTGAAGGCGATACATTGGTAGATGAAGACTTAGCACAGAAGGTTGTTGCAGCTGGTGTTGAAGAAGTTTATATTCGTAACGTATTCACATGTGAATCCACAAACGGTATCTGCCGTAAGTGCTATGGACGTAACATGGCTACAGGTAACCTCGTTGAAGAAGGCGAAGCTATCGGTATCATGGCCGCTCAGGCGATTGGTGAACCTGGTACACAGTTAACCATGCGTAACTTCCACACTGGTGGTGTTGCGACACAGAACGGTGATATTACACAAGGTCTTCCTCGTGTAGAAGAATTATTCGAAGCACGTGCACCTAAGGGATTAGCTGTCATCTCTAAGATTGATGGTGAAATCACAGATGTGCATGACAATGAAAACAAGACAGGTACAGTTATTGTTGTATCTAACGAAAACGAATCTATCGAACACAAGTGTGACTTAACACAGGTGAAACGTCAAAACTTAAATATCGGCGATCATGTATCTGCTGGTGATAAGTTAACTGAAGGTCCAATCGCTCCAAAGGAATTATTGGAAGTTGCCGGTGTAAGAGCGGTTCAGGAATATATCTTGAAGGAAGTTAAGAAGGTTTACTCTTCTCAATCCATCGATATTTCTGATAAGCACTTGGAAGTAATGATTAAGCAGATGTTAAAGAAAGTCATCGTTATCGAAGGTAATGATTCTGGCTTAAGTGCTGGACAGACATTGTCACTCGCTACCATGAACGCAATTAACGAAGATCTACTGTTCGATGGAAAGAAACCAGCGAAGTTTGGTCCATTACTCTTAGGTATCTCCAAGTCAGCTGTTGAAACAGATTCATTCTTATCCGCTGCTTCCTTCCAGGAAACAACAAGAGTTCTTACAGAAGCTGCAGTTAGAGGTAAGGTTGATAAACTTGAAGGTCTTAAGGAAAATGTTATCATCGGTAAACTTATTCCAGCTGGAACGGGTAGAAACTTTGACCGTGAAACATCACGTCGTATTGAAGAACGTGCAATGGAACTTAAGGAAATTCGTGAAGAAAAGGCTAGAGAGCTCGCGGAAGCAACAGCAAATAGATTGCCTGATGAGATTCTTGGAAGCAACGCAGATGTGCATGTAAGTAGTGCAGAGTCCGCTCTTGCTTTAGCTGAACGTATGAAGTCAGAACATAACTTTGATTTCTAATAAACGCATGAAATGAAGCAGTCTGGAAACAGGCTGCTTTTTTCTATGCAGACATGGAAAAAATCTCGAAAAAATGATAAAAAAACATTGACATGAGGTTGGATACTTGGTATATTAATACAGCACTCTTCGGAAGGAGAG